>JAIYEB010000268.1 GCA_027487195.1 Hyphomicrobiales bacterium
CAGCGTGGTTTCCCCGCGCCGGACAACCATCACGTGGCCTTCGCCAAAAAATCGGCTTTCAAGATAGGCGCCGCCGGAAAACCTGCAGCACGTCCCGCCCGCGCTGTTGAGCCAGAGCCCAAGCCCAATGGCATCGCCGAAGATCGCGTCGACTTCGCCTGCCGCAAGCGCGGCTCTCTGGGCGATTGCATCGTCAAACCGGCGCAGTTCAGCCCGAGGGAACGCAGTTTCGATATAGGCCGCATGGGCTGACCTGGCGATGACACCTATGCGCCGTGGCTGAGGCGCGAGCGGATCAAAGCTGCTGCCGCTGCGCACCGCAAACCGTCCGCCCGAGCGCAGATAAGGGTCCGAAACATCAAGCTCCGCGCGCAGCTGCATGCTGGGTTGGAGGCCTGCAATGATCACATCGCCGCGATTTTCGCGTAACGTCGACACAAGCGTCTCCCAGGCGCGCGCCTGGATCGTGCATGTGGCCACGTTGAGTTCGGCGCAAAGTGCGCGCGCCAACTCCACATTGAACCCGGTCAACTCACCGTCGCGCCCGACATAGTTGAGCGGCGGATTGTCGTGCTCGGTCAGAAATCGGATCTGGAAGTTCGAAGGCAGCGGCGGGCGCTCAATCCGTCGCTTCGGGTCCCAATGGTTCGGAATAACGACCGCAGGCGTTTGCGCTGATTCAGGCCCAACGACGGGCGTCTGCGCCTCGGCAATCCCGCAAAGCCCCACCAGCAAACCAAGAACGAGCAGCTTGCGCATGATCTTTATGCCGGCAGCAGCGTGATCCGGCAGCATCCGCCGCCGCGCTCCGCGCTCCATGTCGAGTTCTCGAAACCAAGGCCCGCAGCCTCAAACAGGCCCTTGTCGAACGCGCCAGCAATCCTGCACAGCGTCGCGATCCGCTGATCACTCAGGCCCGCTTCGCGCCACGCCTCCTTGAGCGGGCATCGATGAACCGAGATGGTGAAAGCGCCATCGCTCTGTTTGACGTCGTGGGGATAGAGCGTGCCGCCCGCTGGCGAGACCGAAAGAAAACGCCGTCCGATTGCCTCGGGCGTCACGTCGCAGCCCTGAAACAGGGGCTGAGCCACCTCGACGCCGCGCCGCAGCACGATCTCGGTCAGGATGGCTTCCGCTTCATCTGGCCCGTGCCGCTCGCCAATGACGTCAAGCATCAGACGATACAGGTGCGCACGCGCCTTGAACGCATCGTCCACTTCCCGTGTAAGCCCCGCTTCGCGCTCAGATGCCCCGCTCATCTATCCTCCGAACGTCGTCCCGTGAGTGCTTTTTGCAAGCCCTCGCCGACGAGACTGACGGCAAGGACCGTGACGAAGAGTGCTGCGCCGGGCAAGAGGATCACGTGCGGTGCGGTGCGAATAACGGCGCGCCCCTCGGCAATCATGGCACCCCAGGACGCTGCATTGGGATCACCAAGCCCGAGGAAGGCAAGTGCGGCTTCTGACAGGAGTGCACCTGCAACGATGATGGCTGCGAGCGCAATCGCCGTCGACAGGGCGTTTGGCAGCACAACCGAAAAGGCAATCGCCACTGTCGAGCGGCCAGAAAGCCTTGATGCATCGACAAAGGCACGCTCGCGAAGGCTCAGGACCTCGGCGCGCACCACCCGCGCCGGACCGGTCCATGCGCTTGCAGCAAGCGCAATCACAACACCCAGAAGGCTTGGGCCCGTCGTCGCAACAATCGCAAGCGCCAGCAAAAAGGCGGGAACGGTCTGGATCGCGTCGGCAACCCGCATGATGATCTCATCAATCAGGCCGCCGAACATGCCTGCGAGCGCGCCGAGCGCGGCTCCAATCACCAGCGCAACTATCGCGACAGACAGTCCAATCGCAAGGCTTGCCCGCGCGCCATGAACAAGACCCGCCGCAAGGTCGCGCCCCAGCCGGTCGGTTCCAAGTGGAAAGGCCGGATTGGCGAAAGGTGCAAGCAGCGGCCGCGCCACCATATCGAGCGGGTCACCCGGAAAGAACAGGCCTGCCGCAAGACCAGCGAACGCGACAAGACAGACAAGGCCTGCGCCGACTGCGCCTTCGGGCGTTGAGAGTGCGCGCACCGCAATGCTGTCAGCCATGCCGCGCCCCGATCCTCGGATCGAGCTTTGCCAGCAGCAGGTCAACCGCAAGGTTGATCGCGATGACCAGGACGGTTGAGGTGAGTACCACGGCAGCCAGCATCGCTGTATCGCGGCCCATAACGGCCTCAAACGCGAGCCGGCCTGTGCCCGGAATGGCAAACACCGTCTCGATCACAATGCTGCCACCCACCAGCGTTCCCGCGTTCTGGCCAAGGACAACGATGGTTGGCAGCAAGGCGGGCCGCGCCACAGCCCCGAGCACAACACGTCGTTCCGGCAGTCCGCGTGCGCGCGCAGAGCGCACATGATCCATCGGCCAGGCGTCGATCATGCCGGCCCTGAGCGTTCTGAGGTAGAGCGCGATGTAGCCTGCACCCAGCGCAATGGTCGGCAGGACGAGGTGCATGGCCGTGTCGAGGATGGAGGGTGGACGGCCGATTGTCGAAAGCCCGCCGATGGGAAACAGCGGCACCTGCACGACGAAGGCAAGGATCAGAACGAGGGCCAGCCAGAAATTCGGGATCGCCAGGAGAAGAAAGCCAGTGGCAGACAGCGAGCGATCCTGGACAGAGCCAGGCCGTGCGCCAGCCACAAGCCCGAGCGACAGGCCAATGCCCGCGGCAAGCGCCAGGCTCGTTCCCATCAAGAGCAGCGTGTTGGGCAGGCGTTCGAATACGACCGCGAAGACGGGCCGGTTGAAGACCAGGCTTTTGCCAAGATCAAGCGACAGGAGGCCTACCAGAAATCCGCCAAGCCGCTCCATCGGGCTGCCGGAAAGGCCAAGCCTGCGGCGCATCTCGGCGGCAAAACCAGCATCGCCGCCGGTTTCAGCCAGGTACGCATCGACCGCATCGCCCGGCGCGAGTTCGATCAGAACGAACGCGCCAACCGCCACAAGCAGCAGCGTCGGCACCGCTGACAGGAGCCGTTGAAGACAAAGCCGCAAAAGCCGCGTCACGTCCTGTGAAAACTCCTCAGCCCGAAAGCCACGTATCTGCCCAATGCGATGTTGCCCAACGTGGATTGTTGGCGACGTTTTGTACCGTGTCGCGCTGAACCGTCACGAAGGTGAACTCAACGACATTGACCAGTGCCATGTCACTGACCGCGAGCCGTTGAAACTCCTGATAGGTCCGCACCCGCGCTGCAGGATCGATTTCCCGCGCGGCCCTGGCAATCAGCGCATCCATTGCTGGATTGGCATAGCCATACTGGTTCGAGAACGGCACGCCTGCCGGCAGGCCTGACTGGAACAGGATGGTCGTCGAGATGGCCGGATCGTTGCGATAGACCGGCGAGCCCACAGCCAGATCAAACTCGTGCGTGGTGTAAACGGCGCGCGTGTGGGCAGCCGGGTCATTGTTGACGATGACCGCATCGATCCCAACGGCCCTGAGCGCCTGGCGCAGATAATCGCCGAACTGTCGTGTCTGTTCAAACCATGGCGCTGGCAGGAGGCGGAGCTGAAAGCGCATGCCGCCGGCTGCGCGCGGGAACCCCGCCTGATCAAGAAGGGCTTCCGCCTGGCGGCGATCAAATCCGGTCTGCGGCACGTCGCCGGTATAGAACTGCTTGTCGAACTTCGGGATCGGCCCGGTCGATTCCGTTGCCGTGCCAAGGAAGATCGTGTCGACCACGAACTTGCGGTCGATGGCATGCGCAATGGCGCGACGAACCCGGGGATCCGCGAGCTCACGCCGGCGATGATTGATCTCGACAGTCAGGTGATAGGTGATGCCATCATAGCCCTTGGGCTCGACCTTGACGCCCGGCACCCGCCCGATCCGCTGAAGATCAGACAGCGGAACGGCCGAGAA
>JAIYEB010000328.1 GCA_027487195.1 Hyphomicrobiales bacterium
CCGTTGGGGCCAACAACGCCCGTGATCCCGCGCCCGATGATGAACTCGGTCGGATCAACAAAGGACTTGAAGCCCACAAGCCTGAGCTTATCGAACTGCATACGCAATACCCCCGTGCCCGGGGAACGTGTCAGCTTCGAACGGAGGCAGGCAACCAGCTCTCGAATTCAGCCAGATCACGAGGGCCACCCTCGCGTACCTGACCATCGATAAAGAACGTCGGCGTCGCCCGCACCCCGAATCGCTCGCCACGATTCCGGACCTCTTGCACTGCATCGAGTGTGGGCTGATCACGCAAGCATGCCTCGAAGGTTTCCTGTGTGAAACCGGCCTGACGGGCCATTTGCAGCAATGGAACCACAGGATCCGCGGCCTGTGTCCAGACGCGCTGGGTCGAGAAGAAGCTTTCGATCATCGGGAAAAAGCGTTCGCCGGAGCAGTGCGACAGGATCACGGCTGCCGCATCCAACGGATTAAGCGTGAACGGGCGGAAGATCATGCGCACCCTGCCGGTGTCGACATATTTCGCCACGAAACCTGGCAGGACATTGGTGTGAAACGCCGCGCAGTGTCCACACGTTGTCGATGCATATTCGACAATCGTGACCGGCGCGGTTGCACTGCCGCGAACCCGCTCAATCCAGGGGGCCGGCGGAGCGGCCATCAATTCCATGAGCCGGGCGCCGGTGAGCGATGTTGGGGCGGGCGAGCGCTGCTGCGCAAGCGCGGGGGTCGACAATGCAAGGGAGGCTGCCGACAAAAGGGCTGAGCGACGGGTCAACATGGCAAGAGTGCTTCCATAACGAGGGATCTTATCTTGATAGGTCACGGGAAAAGTGGCGGCGCAAGGGCCATTCCGTCAACTCGGATGTCAACTGCCCGTGAGCTTGCGTTGTCCGGCAACACCTTTGCCAAGCTCCTCAAGGGCTTTGCGCAGGTCCACATTCTCAACCGCTGCAATCGCATCCGGCCTTGGCGCGTGTTCAGCAATCCGCGGTCGTACAGCTTCCTCGCGGCGCGCAACCGGGCCCTGCCGCAACTGCAGCTTGCCAATCGCCTTGTAGCCGTAGAGCGCATTGACCCGCTCCAGCAGCGCCTCAGCCGCGTACTGGACATCAAGGACGTGTGCGCTCTCAACGCAAATCACCAGCGTTCCAGGCTCATGCTGCTGTTCAGGCGTGCTCAGCGGCCCGCGCCTTGGCCAAAGCACGCGGATCGGGCGCGTCACGCGCTGAAAGCGCTGCCCGACAATCTCGGGCCAGCGTGCAATGATTTCTGACGTCGCAAGGCCATGACGTTCGACCGCAGGCTTCAAAACCACGCCAATCAGATCGCTCAGGGGCTGAGGCTTGTTTCGCCTGTCGATCATGACCTCATGTCCCCTTTCTTCTTTTTCGAACGTCGCTGATACGGGAGGCATGAACGCTGATTCGACAACGCTGCTTGCCTGGTATGATCGCCATCGGCGCACGCTGCCATGGCGCGCACTTCCAGGAATGCACAGCGATCCCTACCGCGTTTGGCTGTCGGAAGTCATGCTGCAGCAGACCACGGTCAAGGCTGTCATCCCCTATTTCCACGCATTCACGACACGATGGCCTTCGGTTGCGGATTTGGCTGGCGCATCGGATGCAGATGTGATGGCGGCGTGGGCTGGCCTTGGCTACTACTCACGCGCCCGAAAACTGATCGAGTGCGCGCGCGTCATTGCAGCCGAACATGGCGGGCATTTCCCACAAACCGAAAGCGCATTGCTGAAGCTGCCGGGGATCGGCCCCTACACGGCAGCAGCGATTGCAGCCATCGCGTTTGGCGAGCCGGCAGTGGTTGTTGACGGGAACATAGAGCGGGTCACCACACGGCTGTTTGCCATCGATACGCCGTTGCCGGCAGCCAAGCCGATCATCAAGGCCCGCGTTGGCGACATGACGCCACTGACGCGCCCGGGCGATTTTGCGCAGGGCATGATGGACCTAGGCGCAACAATCTGTACCCCGCGAAAGCCGGCTTGCGGTCTTTGTCCGTTTCGCGAGGCGTGCAAGGCCCATCATCTCGGGAGCGAGGAGAGCTACCCGGTCAAGCCGCCAAAGCCACAGCGGCCGCGCCGGTTCGGAGCCGCTTTCGTCATGACGCGAGGCCAGGACATTCTGCTCGGCCGCCGCCCGCCGAAGGGGCTGCTCGGCGGCATGGTCGAGGTGCCTGGCACTGAGTGGGTCAGCGACTTTGATGAAAGCCTTGCGTTTCGCGACAGCCCCATTGCCCAGTTGAACTGGCGCAGGATGCCAACGCGGGTCGAGCACATCTTTACGCATTTCGCGCTTGAGGTAACCGTTTACAGCGCGGAAGTCCCGCCGGGAACGCTTGCGCCGAAGGGTTTGCGATTCGAGCCCTTCGCAGACCTTGATCGCCTCGGCCTGCCCTCTGTCATGCGAAAGATTGCCGAAGTGGGTCTAGGCTCCAACCGCTGACAGCCCATCACGGATTTTCTGGCGCAGCGCATCAATCGGCGTTGCCTTCCCGTGAGTTGTAGTATGCCAGAAGGTCCAGCCATTGCAGGCTTCAGCCCCTTGGACATGCGCGCCCGCACGGTGGATTGAAGCAACGGTTCCGTCCGGAAGCGACAGTGTCCCGTCGGCCTTGACAATGGCCCGGTGGCGCCCGCGCTGATCGGTGAGTTCGACGCCAGGCGCCAGCAGGCCGGCTTCGACAAGCGTCAGGAAGGCAACCCTTGGCGCTTCGCGCTTGGCGGGAAAGCCCGTCAGCCCCTGTTCGGGCGCCGTTTCAACCGCCGCGATCCGGGCGCGTGCGGCCGCCGCATAGGTTTCGTCGCGCTCAAGGCCAATGTATCCGCGCCCCAGACGCTTTGCGACTGCGCCTGTTGTGCCTGAACCGAAGAAGGGATCGAGCACGACATCGCCAGGGCGGGAGCAAACGGAAATGATCCGGTGCAGCAACGCCTCGGGCTTCTGGGTGGGATGCACTTTCTGCCCATCCTCGCCTTTCAGGCGCTCGCCCCCGGTGCAGATCGGAAACAGCCAGTCCGATCTCAACTGCACATCCTCATTGCCGGCCTTTGAGGCCTCGTAATTGAAGGCGTACCCCTTGGCGTCCTTTGTAGGCGACGCCCAGATCAGGGTCTCGTGGGCGTTTTGAAAACGGCGCCCGCGAAAATTTGGCATCGGGTTGGTCTTGCGCCAGACAATGTCGTTCAGGATCCAGAAGCCGAGATCCTGGAGCGTTGCGCCCACGCGAAAGATGTTGTGGTAGCTGCCAATAACAAACAGCGTACCCGTATCCTTCAAGACCCGCCGGCAACCGAGCAACCAGGCCTTGGTGAACGCGTCATAGGCCTCGAAACTGTCGAAACGGTCCCAGTCATCATCGACTGCATCAACGCGCGACTGATCCGGGCGGTGAAGGTCGCCACCGAGCTGAAGATTGTAGGGTGGGTCGGCAAAGACGAGATCAACCGACTTGGCCGGCAAAGCCGCGAGCGATGCAACGCAATCGCCCATGATGATGCGCTCAACAGGGGCTGCGGGAGAAGCAAGGGAACGCAGAGAATGCATGGACCAGCCCTGAAGCTACGCGGCAACAACGAAGGGCATGGTGAACGGAAAGGCTTTCTGTCCGTTCAACAGACATGGTTGAGGCAATATGAACGCCGATGTAGGGGTGCTTCATGCAAACGCCCCCCACTCTGAAACTGGTTCTTGTTGCTGCTGTTGCGCTCGTTGACAGTGATCGACGGATTCTCCTGGCACAGCGCCCGCCTGGCAAATCGCTGGCAGGCCTTTGGGAGTTTCCAGGCGGCAAGGTCGAGCCCGGTGAACGGCCTGAAGTCTGCCTGATCCGCGAACTCCATGAAGAGATTGGAATCACTGTGAAGGAGGCGTGCCTGGCACCGCTGACGTTCGCAAGCCATGGCTATGAAACCTTCCATCTCCTGATGCCGCTGTGGATCTGCCGCCGTTGGGAGGGCACCCCGATCCCGCGCGAGGGACAGACGCTCAAGTGGGTCAAGGCGATGCAGCTTCGCGATTACCCGATGCCTCCGGCAGATGAGCCGCTGATCCCGGTCCTGCAGGAACTGCTCGCGGGTTGAGTTCAAAAACAAAAGCCCCCGCTGGACAGGGTCCAACGGGGGCTGATGTTCTGGTCTGACTGGCTGAGGCGGGGGTTACCCCGCCATCAAGCGGTTCAGGCCGACTTCTTGAACTGGGCCATTGCCTTTTCCGAGGCGGCCTTCATCGGGGCCGACGCGTCGTTCGAGACCTTGGTCAGGAGCTCGGTGATTTCCTTCGACTGCGCCATGAACGCATCGAACTGCGCGCGGGCGAACGAGGTGTTGAGCTCAACCAGCTCGGCAACCGACTTCGCGCCGAGAACCTGCTTGCCGTAGGTGAACGAGGCGTCGGTCGAGACCTTCGCATTGTCCATCGCCTTGGTCACGATTTCCATCGAGCCCTTGGAGGCCGAAGCGTAGGTGTCTTCGAGGACGTCGGTGGCTTCTTCAGCGATCAGCTTCGACTTCTCGTAGGCTTCCTTGGCGGTCGAGAGCGACTTCTCGGCAGCCTGACGGACAGCTTCAGGAACTTCCATCTTCGGCATGTCGAACTTGGGCATATCAAAAGAAGGCATCTCGAACTTCGGCATTTCAAAGGTCGGGAAGGCGGCGTCAGTTGTCTTCTTGGCCATGTGGGCCTCCTCATCCGGTGTGCGGGAAAGATGCTGCGCACACCGGTCGTGCAACATCTCGGAATTCGTTTCGGCCCTGCAGCCGATGACGTCCTCATAGCAGAGCTTATTTTGCAGTGCAACATGAAAATATCGCGCCGCACCAAATGTATGCTGCACCTGCACAAACACCCTGCCCTGCCCGGTGTCGGCTGGCTTTCCGTGGGGCGGGCCTTGTCTCGCAGAAGCGCCGATCTCGCCTTGAATGAGGCACGAAGGATACCAGCGTCACATCATACTGAGTGGCTGATGCACTGACATGAACAGAAAAAGCCGGGCATCGCGCCCGGCTTTTTGAAAACTCAACCCAATAAAGGTGTTAGGCGCGCGGCTTGGTCGCTTCGGCCATGGCCTTCGTGGCGACTTCGCCAAGGGCCTTGCCCTGCTCAGCCAGCGTCTTCATCTGTGTCTGGGCATACTCGGTCTGCAGAGCGACAATAGCCTGGACATCCTTGGCTTTGGCCATCTTCTCAAGGAACGAGAACACGCTGGCGACATTCGCTTCTGCAAACGCGATCGCCTTGGTGTTGATGTCCTTGCTACCTGCCTGCGCTGCGGAGGCCGAGCCTTCCATGGCCGAAACGGTCTTCTGCGTGGCCTGCATCATGCCGTCAAAAGCCTTCTTGGCCTCAACGACGCTCTTCTCAGCCATTTCACGCATTTGCTCAGGGATTTCGGTGCCGGGCATCTTGGTCATTGCTCTCTCCTTTGAGGCTTCCAGAGTGAGCGTGACCTACACTCTTTCATGTTGCAACGCAATATCATTTTGCACTGCACAATGAACAGACCCTTTCCAATTCGGGTCATTCCATGGAATCGTAGTGAGGCCTGCTCTTTGCGATGGCCTGCTCTTTGCAAAGCTCTGGCTGAATGAGCGTACTGCGTACCATTACGGGCCGTTGTGCGTTCCCGACAGGGACAGCCACGTGGATATCGTCAGCATAACCGACCACATCCCAGATGCTGCTGCGCTTTCCGGCGCGGCAACACCTGCTTGGCTGTTTTCAGGCGATGGGCAAGCCCTTCTGTGGGCAAACCCCGCAGCGGTTACCTATTTCAAGGCCAGTTCGCCTGCAGCGCTCCAGGCCATTGACTGGGCCGGAACCGGCGTATCGTCCCAAATCAGTACAGTTGGCCGTTTGCGCGAAACGGCACCGCGCCTGTGGTCGTTGCGGCTTGGTGCGGCAGGACGCAGTTCGCCATCGATCATGACCGTGCAGCGCATCGAAAGCGCTGGCAGCACGATGGTTCTCGTAGTTGCGCCGGCCC
>JAIYEB010000032.1 GCA_027487195.1 Hyphomicrobiales bacterium
CTGATGTTTGTGTTCAATCCCTGGCTCGGGATGATCGGGCTTCTGGCATTCCCGGTTATTCTGTTCGGGCCGCGGATCTTTGCGAAGAAGGCATTTGGCATTTCCTACGAAAAGCGGCTGCGGGAGGCGCAACTCCTGTCAACCGCTGGCGAGGGCGTTGCAGCACAGCCGGTTGTCAAAGCCTTCGGGCTCGCGCCGCGTCTCAGGGTGTCCTACGCGGATCTGAACCAGCGCTGGTATGGGTACGCGTTCAAGGTCAACTTCTTCTCGGCGCTCGTCGAAAGCACGGCCTACATGGGCATCTATGTCGTGCATTTGATGATTTTCGCGTTGGGCGCCTACTGGGCCTACACGGGCGAAATCACCATTGGGACGCTCGTGGCGTTTGAAGGCATGTTTGTGTCCATGGGCTACGCGCTGACAAATGTGATGCAGTTCGTGCCCTCCCTTGCGCAGGCCGCCGGCTCGATGCGCCACCTTGATGAGCTGTTCCAGGAGAAGCCCGAGTTCGTCGATGCGCCGAACGCCATTGCGCTTCCAAGACTGACGACCGGCATCGAATTCTCAAAGGTTTCATTTGGCTATGTGCCAAAGAAACTCGCGCTGAAGGAGGCCGAACTCAACATTCCCAAAGGCACCTATGTCGCCATTGTGGGGCCGTCGGGTTCTGGCAAATCAACAATCCTGAACATGGTCATGCGGTTTTACGACCCACGTTCGGGCACCATCCGCTTTGATGGCATCGACATCATGAACGTGACCCAGGCTTCGCTGCGCGAACAGATCGGGATCGTGTTCCAGGAGAGCTTCCTGTTCAATGCATCGATCCTTGCAAATGTGCGCATGGGCAAGGTCGATGCCACCGAGGAAGAGGTCATCAACGCGCTGAAAGCCGCCGAGGTGTGGGACTTCGTCGAGACGCTGCCGGATGGTCTTCACACGCTTGTTGGCGAGCGGGGCGGCACGCTGTCCGGCGGCCAGCGCCAGCGCGTGGCGATTGCACGCGCGCTCGTGCGCGATCCTGCGATTCTCGTGCTCGATGAGGCGACCAGCGCGCTTGATGCCATCGCCGAGTCCGCGATCAACGCAACCATCAAGAAGATCGCCGCAACGCGCACGATCATCAGCGTCACGCACAGGCTGCAGAACACGGTGGATGCTGATCTGGTGGTTGTGCTTGATCACGGCAGAATCCGTGAACAGGGAGCCTATGCTGAACTTTCAACCCGCAAGGATGGGTTCTTTGCCTCGTTGCTGAAGCGCCAGCAGCGGGTTGGCAAGGGCGCCTGATGATCAAGCCCAGGGATTGCAAGCCCAGGGATTGCGTCTGGCGCGCATCACCTGCGCTGATCTGATTGTTTGTCCAGACACGATCCCTCCTCTATACGAACGATATCAACCGGAGTTTGCACGATGCGGCACGAGAAATTCGGCATGGGCGCGCCTGTGGCACGCGTAGAAGACGGCTCGCTGATCACGGGCAATGGCCGCTATCTCGGCGATATCGTCACGGCAAAGACCATGCGTGGCGTGTTTGTCCGCGCCCGCGTGGCGCATGCGCGCTTCACATTGCCAAACCTTGCGGACGTCAAGGCCATGAAGGGCGTGAAGCTCGTACTCACGGCTGCAGACCTGGCGCATCTTGGTGCGTTGCCGGTGGCCGGGGCGTTCGGGACGCTTGTCTCGCCAAAGCAGGATATGCCCGGCGTGCCGTTGCTGGCTGCGGGCACCGTGCGCTTTGTCGGTGATGCCATCGCATTCATTGTCGCGGACACCGAAGAACATGCCCGCGAAGCGGCTGACGCCATGGTCATCGATACCGATGATCTCCCGGTCGTCGTCGAGGTCGAAGATGCGGTCAAATCAGGCGCGCCGCTGATCTTTGACAGTTTCAAGAACAATGTCGCCTTCGAGGCGGATGTCGGCGATCGCGCCAAGGCGCAGCAGGCTATGAAGACGGCGGTCAAGACCGTGTCGCTCAGGGTCGTCAACAATCGCCTGATTGCGAACTACATGGAGCCGCGTGGCGCGCTCGCGGATTATGACAGCGAAACCGGGCGCTTCACCGTAACCTTGTCGCTGCAAGGCGCACATGGCGTGCGCAATGTCCTGTGCGATCAGGTCTTCAAGATCCCGCGCGAACGCATGCGCGTCATCGTGCCGGATGTTGGCGGGGGCTTTGGCACGCGCTACTTCACCTACCGCGAGTATGCCGTCGTCGTTGCGGCTGCCGAAAAGCTTGGCAAGCCAGTGGCTTGGCTTGGGGATCGGTCCGAACATTTCCTGTGCGATTATCACGGTCGCGATTGGGTCTCATACGCCAAGATCGGCTTTGACGGGCGCAACAAGATCGTGGCGCTTGAGGTTGAAACGCTTGCGGCCATGGGTGGCTACATGCCCCAGCTTGGCGCCTTCGTGCCAACGAATGGCTCGCGCATGGGGGCTGGGACCTACAACATTCCCGCAGCCTGCTGCACAGTGAAGGGCATCTTCACAAACACAGTGCCGCTGGACGCCTATCGCGGCGCAGGCCGGCCGGAAGCTGCATTCCTGATCGAGCGCCTGATGGATGTGGCGTCCGCCGAGCTTGGCATTGATCCGATCAAGCTGAGAAAGCTCAACTTCATCAAGCCCTCGCAGATGCCGTTCAAGACCCTCGGCAA
>JAIYEB010000430.1 GCA_027487195.1 Hyphomicrobiales bacterium
ATGATCTTGCGCCGACCTATCGTGTCGAAATGAAAAAGCTTCTCGGAGGGTGACGAGCGCCACACCAGCGCTGAAACCCCCGCCGCCTCAACCAGGCCGGCGTCGGCGCATGTTCCTCGATCTGATCCAGTTCGCCGCCTTCGTGGGGCTGGTCCTGTGGCTTGTCGTGCGGGGCGCGCAGGACATGGGGTATGTCTGGCAATGGCAGCGTGTGCCACGCCACATCTATCAGGTCTTCGAAGGCGAGATCATCTGGGGGCCCCTGGTCAAGGGCCTCATCGTGACTCTGGAGATTTCCGCGCTTGCGATGGTGTTGACCATTGTGATCGGGCTGTTTGCAGCCATTTTGAATGAATCCCGATCGATTGTCGGCTCGGCTCTGGTGCGCGTCTATGTCGAGATCATCCGCAACACGCCACTCCTGATACAGCTCTTCCTGTTCTACTTCGTACTGGCGCCCATCCTGGGCATCGACCGCTTCTGGACCGGTGTTCTGGCGCTTGCGGTCTTTGAAGGCGCATTTGCTGCTGAAATCTTCCGCTCCGGCATTGCGGCTGTTCCCAAGGGGCAGTGGGAGGCCGCGCGCAGCATTGGCCTGAAACCCTGGGGCATTTACCGCTTCGTGGTGTTGCCGCAGGCGCTCAGGATTGTTCTGCCACCAACAACGGGCCTGATGGTGAGCCTCGTGAAACACTCGGCCATCGTGTCCGTGATCGCCGTGTTTGATCTGACCAATGAAGGTCGCAACGTGATTGCCGACACGTTCATGACCTTCGAGATCTGGCTGACGGTTGCAGCCATGTACCTGTCCGTGACGCTGGTCCTGTCAGGGCTCGCCAGCCTTCTTGAGCACCGGCTCGCGCGCGGCACTTACCGCAACTGAAGACGCTGAACAGCGATCGCAGCAGCCTGCGGGGCTCTGGAGCCTCGCTGCATTATTTGATGCAATTGGCGCAGTCTTGATGGCTGCCGTGCACGACACAAAAAAGCAGCGCTCCTAGGCGCTGCCTTGTCCGTCGCCCAACCAGAGGTGCGTTCGGCTAGATCCGAATGCCGCGCACCAGGCTGATGAAGCGAACCTGCTCGGTTGGATCTTCCTTGAACACGCCGGTGAACTTGGTGGTCGTTGTCGAGACGCCCTGCTTCTGGATGCCGCGCATGGCCATGCACATGTGCTCGGCCTCGATCATAATGGCGAGACCACGCGGATCGAGCGCTTCGACAATGGCGCTGGCGATCTGGGCTGTCATGGCTTCCTGCGTCTGCATGCGGCGCGCAAACACGTCGACGCAGCGGGCAAACTTCGACAGGCCAACCACGCCATGGCGTGGATAGTAGGCAATGTGCGCCTTGCCGACGAAGGGAACCAGATGGTGCTCGCAGTGCGAGTAAAAGCCGATGTCGCGAACGAGCACGATATCGTCGTAGCCGGCGACTTCCTCAAAGACCCGATCGAGCACCTCGTTCGGGTCCTCGCGATAGCCTTTGTAAAACTCTTCCCATGCCTTCACGACGCGGCGCGGTGTGTCGAGCAAGCCCTCACGCTGCGGATCCTCGCCGGACCACAGGATCAGCGTACGTACAGCAGCTTCGGCTTCCTCGCGCGATGGGCGACGATGACCTCCTGCATTGGCGGGCGTGGTGATCCCGGCCTCCTCGGCAGTGCGGGAAACGAGGGGGGTCACGATAGCATCCATACTACAGACTCCGTACGACCGGCTGGACCGGATGTGTCACCGGACACGAGTGCAAGAAGGTCACTGCATCCAAAGCTGAATTACGTGAACGGTTCCTGAACGGACCAGAGGCGAGACCACAGGTCGCATCCTCCAGCGTTCCGGCCATCGTTTGGGAAACAGCTTCGGAGCGGCTATATAGAGCTCTCATGTGACGATGGGAAGGCGCACCAAGTGCTGGATGACCTCTACAACAAGCGAATCCTTGAACTGGCCGGAAACATTGGCCGGATCGGGCGCCTTGCGGAGCCGGATGGCTCGGCCACGGCGCACTCGAAGCTGTGCGGTTCAACGGTCACGGTCGATCTGAAACTCGCAAGCGGGCGGGTCGTCGATTATGCGCAGGATGTGAAAGCGTGCGCCCTTGGGCAGGCTTCATCGGCCATCATGGCAGAGCATGTCGTCGGCGCCGACATCGAGACGTTGCGAGCGTTGCGCAAGACCGTGACGGCAATGCTGAAGGTGGACGGGCCGGCGCCCGGTGGCGAGTGGTCGGATTTTGCGATTCTTGAGCCTGTGCGCGCTTTCAAGCATCGCCATGCTTCCACACTTCTGGTTCTTGAGGCGACCGAGCGGGCCATTGACGCTGCACTTGCCAAGTCCGGAGTGGCTGCTTGAACGCTGGAGCCAGCTTTTCGGCGCTAGAGCATGTTGCGCAAACGTGGAATCCGACCTTGCGGCACAACATGCGACAACTCAGAGGCCTGAAGCGCGGTTTTGATTTCATCAAGACCAAGCGCGTTCCGGACGCTGGCTGATGCGCCCGCTCCGCACACTGGCGGCTGCCCCAGTGCACGCCTATCGCTGGACGCTAAAACCGTTTCTGGGTCATTGGTGCCGCTATGAGCCCACCTGCTCGGCCTATGCGCTTGAAGCCATTGAGCGCCATGGCGGCTGGTACGGCTGGTGGATGGCAACTGCGCGGTTGTGCCGGTGCCATCCGCTGGGTGCATCAGGCTATGATCCGGTGCCCGAAGTCCTTGATCAAGGCGCCAAACCCTGGAGTCCGTGGCGGGCTGCGCGCTGGACCGGGCGGCATATCACGCTGCGCTGCGACAAGGTTTAGCGGCAAAAACCGCGCGATTTCATCTTTCCTTAACCGTAACAACGGCTTGGTACGTTAACGCAGCGTATCTGCGCCCAAGTTTCGTCCCATTCGGGGATGACAAGCCGGAAGCCGGGTTTGCCAAGCCCTCTGTCCGGTTTGAAGACCCCTCGGGGTCGTCCTTTCCCGAGGGACACGGCGTCTTGTCGACGCACCGGACAGCGAGGTTTCGAGCATGACCCCCGAGGTTGCCCACGATATGTCATTTTGGGGCCTGTTCCTTCAGGCCCATATTGTTGTGAAGCTTGTGATGATTGGCCTCGTGGTGGCATCAGTCGTCACCTGGGCGATCATCATCGAAAAGATCGTTACATACCGGAAAATGGCGAAGCAGATGGATCGCTTCGAGCAGGTGTTCTGGTCCGGCCAGAACCTTGAGGAACTCTACCGCTCGATCCAATCCCGCGAGAACACCGGCATGGCGGCGGTGTTTGTTGCGGCGATGCGCGAATGGAAGCGCGCGCAGGAGGTGGGGCAGCGTGGTGTCGGCGGCCTTCGCGATCGCATCGAGAAGGTGATGGACGTGACCATCTCACGCGAGTCCGATCGTCTGGAAGGTCGATTGATGTTTCTTGCTACAACCGGCACGTCTTCGCCCTTCATTGGCCTCTTTGGAACGGTATGGGGCATCATGACCTCGTTCCAGGCGATTGCGATTTCAAAGAACACCAACCTCGCGGTCGTCGCACCGGGGATTGCAGAAGCGCTTCTGGCGACCGCCATTGGCCTTGTTGCGGCGATCCCTGCCGTTGTGGCCTACAACAAGCTCAACGCCGACAGCCAGAAGCTGGCTGGCCGGATGGAAGGCTTTGCCGATGAGTTCTCCGCGATTGTCTCGCGGCAGATCGACGAACGGCTGGCGGCTTAAGAATGGGTGCTTCGCTCGCAAGCGGTGGTGGGGGTGGAGGTCGACGCCGGCGTGGGCGTCGGCGAGGTGCACCCATCGTCGACATCAACATGACGCCCTTCATCGACGTGATGCTTGTGTTGTTGATCATCTTCATGGTCGCAGCACCCATGCTGACCGTTGGGGTGCCCATCGAACTGCCTCGCTCGGCCGCGCGCCCGATGCAGGATGAGACCCAGCCCTTGACCATCTCGGTCAACACGCGCGGTGAAATCTACCTGCAGGAAACCCGCGTCAGCCTTGAAGAGATTGTGCCAAAGCTTCAGGCTATTGCGCGCAACGGCGTCGAGGAGCGGGTGTTCATTCGCGGTGACCGCGCCGTCAACTATGGTCAGATGATGCAGGTCATGGGCCTTGTCTCCGGCGCGGGCTTTCGCCGGATCGGGCTTGTGACTGAAGCTACCGATGCGGCGCCCGCGCCTGCGCCGGTTCAACCCGCAACCCCGGCACAAGCCCCGCGCAGGAGCTAGATCGAGGTGGACTTTCGCAAGGCGATGATCGCATCCGGCGGGCTGCACGTGGGGATCCTCCTCGCGGGCCTGATCGCGTTGCCGTCGCCAAAGCCGAATGATGTCTCGACCATCAGCTCGATCCCGATCGATCTCGTCGAGATTTCCGAAGAGCCGCAAATGGCCGGCGCGCGCGATGGCCAGCGCCAGGAGACGCCTCAGGTCAGAACCGCACCAACGGCGCAGCCACAGCCACGGCCCGAACCTGTGGAGCAGGCCCGGCCAGTCGAGGCACAGGC
>JAIYEB010000226.1 GCA_027487195.1 Hyphomicrobiales bacterium
ATCTTCATTGGGCCGGGCCTTGGCGTTGATCGCGTCGCGAGCGCGCTCGGCACCAACGGATATGAAATCCTCACAAGCCTTGGCGGTCGCTACAACAGGGTGTTCGTTTAGGCCAGAACACGGTGTGAAACCCGTGGTGAAACCCTTGCGCCGAATCCCCGGCGCGGCCATCTCGGGGCATGGCCAAATCAAGAACGCGCTTCGTCTGCCAGAACTGCGGCACCATCGCACCCCGATGGACGGGCAAATGCGAAACGTGTGGCGAATGGAACTCCATCGTCGAAGAAGCGGTCGGCGGCGGTGTTGGTGGCGGCGGGCCCGTGGCGCTTGTGGCCAAACGTCAGGGCCGCGTGATCGCGCTCTCAACCCTTGATGGCACGGTTCAGGACAGCCCAAGGCTTGTCACAGGCATCGGCGAGCTTGACCGCGTCACGGGTGGCGGCTTTGTCGAAGGCTCTGCACTGCTCGTTGGCGGCGATCCTGGGATCGGCAAGTCGACCTTGCTAATTCAGGCCGCCGCAGCAGCGGCAAGGCGCGGCGAACGCGTTGTCTACGTGTCCGGCGAAGAAGCGGTCGCCCAGGTCACCATGCGCGCCCGCAGGCTCGGCCTTGCCGATGCGCCGGTGGAGCTCGCATCAGAGACATCCATCGAGGATGTGCTCGCCACCCTTGATCATGGTCCAGTCCCGCGCCTCGTGATCATCGACTCGATCCAGACCATGTGGACCGACACGGTCGAAAGTGCGCCCGGAACCGTGACGCAGGTGCGCGCCAGCGCGCAGGCCCTGATCCGCTTTGCCAAGGCGCGCGGCTCGGCGGTTGTTCTGGTCGGCCATGTCACGAAGGACGGCCAGATCGCTGGCCCACGCGTGGTCGAACACATGGTCGACGCTGTGCTCTACTTTGAGGGCGATGGCGCAAAGTCGTTTCGCATCCTGCGCGCGGTGAAGAACCGGTTTGGCGCAACCGATGAGATTGGCGTCTTCGAAATGACCGGCGCCGGCCTCAAGGAAGTGACAAATCCATCCGAACTGTTCCTGTCGGACCGCGACGCTTCAGCGCCCGGCACAGTCGTGTTCGCCGGCATGGAAGGGTCGCGCCCGGTGCTTGTGGAAATTCAGGCCCTCGTAGCCCAAACCAATCTTGGCACCGCGCGCCGCGCGGTTGTTGGCTGGGATTCAAACCGCCTGTCGATGGTTCTTGCGGTGCTCGATGCCCGCTGCGGGGTGAAGCTTGCGGGCTATGACGTGCACCTTGCGGTCGCCGGTGGGCTCAAGATTGCAGAACCTGCCGCAGACCTTGCGGTGGCAGCAGCGCTGGTTTCCGCGCTCGCCGGCGTGCCCCTGCCGGCCACCTCGGTTGCATTTGGCGAGATTGCGCTGTCCGGCGCAATCCGCCCGGTCGGCCACAGCGGCGCACGTCTCAAGGAGGCCGAAAGGCTTGGCTTTGGTGAAGCTGTGATGGCAGAGGCCAGCCGGGCCGAAGCGCCCAAAGGCCTTGGCATGACCCTGCGCGGCCAGAGCCACCTCAGCGATCTCGTGGCACGCATTGCAGCCCAACCCAAGGGCTGACACACTCGAAGGCGCGTGCGCTCTCGAAGCGCGCTGATCCTCGAGGAACTTGGCATGCCGCATATCATCGACCGCATCGAAACCTTCGTCGTCGATGCCTTTCGCGCCAACTACGTGTTCGTGAAAATCTCGACAAAGGACGGGCTTTACGGCGTTGGCGAAGGCACGGTCGAGCATCGCGAACAGGCCGTCGCATCCGCGATCCGCGAGTTCGAGCCAACCCTCATGGGTCAGGATGCCTTTGATACAGAGCCGTTGGTCGAGCGCATGCTGCGCGACAGCTATTGGCGTACCGGCGTCATCATTCGCTCAAGTGTCGCTGCGATTGAAGCAGCCCTTTATGACATCAAGGGCAAGGCGCTCGGCGTTCCCGTCTATCAGCTACTTGGCGGAGCCTTCCGTGACCGTGTGCCAATGTATGCCAACGCCTGGTTCACGGGATCAAAAACCGCTCCGGAATTTGCAGAAAAAGCCAGGCTGGCTGTCGCAAACGGCTGGAAGGCGCTGAAATGGGACCCGTTCGGGTCAGCCTACTTGCGCCTTGAGCGCAGCGACATGAACCGCGCCATTGGCATTGTCGAGGCCGTGCGCGATGCGGTTGGCCCGGATATCGAACTGATGATCGAGGGACATGGCCGTTTTGACGTTCCAACCGCCGTCAGCATTGCAAACGCTCTGGAACCCTTCCGTCCCTACTGGTTTGAAGAGCCCTTGCCGCCGGAATCAATTGCAGCCCTGGCGGACGTTCGCGCACGCACCCGCGTCCCCATTGCGACGGGCGAGCGCTATTACGAGACACAGCGGTTTGGCGAACTGATCAACGCCAACGCCGTCGACTTCGTCCAATGCGACGTGACGCACGTTGGCGGGCTTGGCGAGACCAAACGCATCGCAGCGCTCGCGCATGCCCGCTACCTGCCCATCGCGCCGCATAACCCGCTTGGGCCCATCGCGAACGCAATGACGCTGCATATCGGGGCAGCCACTCAGAACTTCGCATGGCTCGAAACCATGGTGAGTGACGTGCCATGGCGCGGTGAAATCGTGACCGAGAACGTTGTGGTCGATGCTGCGGGCCTCATGAAGGTGCCGCAAACGCCGGGCCTTGGCGTCGATATCAATGTGGAGGCATGTGCGAAGCGCCCGCCTGGGACCTATTCGCTGCGCCATTATGGTGGTGGGCTGACAAACATTCGCCCGCTTGACGCCAAGCCGTTTTACACCCGCGAAAGCGCATAGCGCGCCGCGACCATCGCGGGATCGATGTCTGGAAGCGACAGATCGATCTGCGGAGCCTCGTTGCGAAACCCCTCGGCAATGGCCGGGTGCATGCCCGACGCACGCCCGACCAGCGCCACTGGCTTTGGGCCAAAGCGCTCGTTCAAAACGCCAGCAAGGCGCGAGAGTTCCGCTCCTGCACGCTTCAGGATGAATAGCGCCGTGTCGTCTTGCTGGCTGGCGGCATCAACCACGGCAAGTGCAAGGCGTCCGACGCTGCCCCTGTCGCCAGCGTAAACCGCCGTGCGCACGACATCCCACCCCTCACCACCAAGCCTTGCGGCATAGGCCCGGCCAAGGGGTGAGGAAAACCCGCGCCCCGGCGCGTCGTCTTCCTGGCGCATGATATGGCGCAAGCCTTGAACCGCGATCCAGTATCCCCCGCCCGCATCATCGAGGATGACGCCGCGCCCGCCGACGATTGTCGTTTCACCTGCCCGTGAACTGTGAACGCCAACCGAGCCCGTGCCAGCAAGCACAAGATGCCCCTCGCCTGGCTCGAACGCGGCCCGGTAGGCCAGCGCACCATCGCCTTCAATGCTGATATCGCGTGCTGAAAAGTGCTCGCGGATCAGGTCCACCATGACAGGGGCTGCGGGTGCGCTTGGCGAGAGGCCGGTAATGCCGGCATGGACAGTTGAAACCAGCCCCGGGCCAAGCGATGCCCTGATCTCTTTCAGTCCGGCCTCAGCCCGCGCGCGCCCTTCCGGAGTGAAGACATGGCCGGAAAATCCGGAGACTTCCCCGCGCCTCACATGTCCCTGCCTGTCCAGCCAGACATAGCGGCAGGCTGTGCCGCCAGCATCAAGCCCAAGCGCGCTCACGCCAGAAACTGCCGTGTGATTTCGCGCGGGTTCGTGATGGCTGTACCGACCACGACGGCATGGGCGCCCGCTGCGAGTGCGCGACGAAACGAGTCTGGTGTTGCAATGCGCCCTTCGGCGATCACAGGGACTGGCGAGATCCGCGCAATGGCCTCGATCAGCGCGAAATCAGGGCCTAGGGAGACGAGATGCGCGCTCGCCTCTGTATAGCCCGACAAGGTCGTCGCAATCGCGTCGGCACCGGCTTGAATCGCTTTCTGAGCATCTTCAAGTGAAGAAACATCAGCCATTACAGGAACTTGCAGACGACGCTTGATTC
>JAIYEB010000424.1 GCA_027487195.1 Hyphomicrobiales bacterium
CAACAACCTCCTGCCGCTCTGCGGTGGTCATGCGGTTGACCTCGGTCACAAGGCCCAGAACGGCGATGCCGTGAGCCCCTTCTGCGATGCAGTGCGCGATCTGCGCCTGCATGGCGGCATGATCGAGCCGCCCGTCGGCCGTGAAGAATGCATAGAGGATTGGATAAACACCCCGAAAACGCCTTTGGGTCATGGCCGGCGTCCGGTTCAATCCGCGAGGACGTAGTTGAAGACATCATCATGAGGTTCGACCCCAAGTCCAGGCCCGCTCGGGATCTGGAAATGGCCATCCCTGCAGGCCATGTCGCCGGTGACGTACTTCAGGTTCTTGTCGAAGATCGAATGCTGATACTCATGATAGGGCACGCGCTTCAACGCTGCGGTTGCCTGCAAGCTCGCGGCCTGGAAGATCCCGATGCCAATGGAGGCATGCGGGATCGTATCCACATGGAAGGCATGCGCCATCCGGCCGATATGCAGGAACTCGGTCACGCCGGTATGTCCCATCTCCGGTTGGATGATGCTCATGCAGCGCCGCTCGAAGCGTGGGCGATACTCATAGGTTGTGCGCCACTCTTCCCCGAGTGCCAGCGGACAGCCGATCCCGCGCGCAACCAGCTCCTGCCCCTCGATGTCCTCGGCTTCGCAGGGCGCTTCGGCAAAGTAGAGATTGTGGACTTCGAGGCGGCGGATGATCCGGATCGCTTCTCCGGCGGTGAACTTCCAGTGCAGATCAACCATCAGGTCGATGTCGGGTCCGACAGCCTCGCGAAGCGCTGCCATTTCCTTGACGATGCCGTCATCCGACATGGCGGCAGCAAACTTGATGCCCTTGTAGCCCTTGCTGGCCCATTCGACCGCGAGATCGCAGCGCTCCTTCAGCGTGGCTTTGGGGAGCCCGGAAACATAGGCTTTCAGTGTCGTATGGCGCGCTCCGCCGAGGAGGCTCGACAGCGGGCGGTTCAGGCATTTTCCGAACAGATCCCAGATCGCAATATCAACGCCGGCAAGGCTATCGACATAATAGCCGCCAAAGAACCCGCGCACCCGCATCAGGTCATAGAGGTCTTCGTGCAGGACCACGGGTTCGCCGGGATCGCGCCCGAGGATGGCTGGACCAAGCACCTCATCAATGATGGCCTTCACAGCCTGCGGGGCGACAATGCCGTAGGTCTCACCCCAGCCGACCTTGCCGCTTTCAGCCGTGACCTTGACCAGGACCGACATATCGCTGGTCGGATAGATCGAGCGGTTGCCCTTGCGGATCACATAGCCCTTTTCATTGATGAACTCGCCTTCGCGCAGCGGACCGAGATAGGGCACGTCGCGCGGGATCGAAATGATGAACGTCTCGACCCTGGAAATGGCATCAAGCGGCGGCATGGGCGTCTTTCTTTGGATGGATTTGATGGATCTTGAACAGATCAGCCGCTTCGCCGATCAGGGCATCGAGCTCGGCATGGTCGCCAGCATCAAACTGTGGTCCGGCTGCCCGCGCAGCGGTTGATGACAGGAGCCCTCTGGCGGCCAGCACCGCTTTGGTCAGCCGGACGCGGAAAATGGCCTGAAACAGCAGCAGGGGCAGGCTTCGCGAGTAGATTCGCCGCGCCTCCTTGTGGTTGCCGGCTTTGAACGCCGCGACAAGCGCGACATGAACATCGGTCAGTTCACTGGCCGGCATTGTGCCTGCGGCACCGCGCGCCAACTCATCCATGACGTAGCGCGCGCCCGCGCCGCCAAAGACCCCATCAAGGTTGCCACCAACGGAGGACAGAAGTGCGCTGACATTTTGCCCGCACGGGAGCGTCTCTTCCTTGACGTATCTGATCTGCGGCACGGCTCGCACGATTTCGCCAACCGCCTTTGGCGACAGACCGGCCCCCATCGGTTGGGGCGCATTCTGCAACATGATCGGCAGCGTCGTCAGGGCCGCAACCGCGCTGTAGAACGCGATGTGCTTTGCGACATCCGCTCCGTTTGCAGACGGCGCCATGATCATCGCAGCCCTTGCTCCGACCGCTCGCCCCTCTTCGGCGCGCGCCGCAGCTTTCTCCGGATCACCATCACTGGCGCCAACGATGAACGGCAGCCGCCCTGCGAGACAGGCGCCGAGCGCATTGACCATTATCAATCGCTCATCGGGTGACAGTGTCTCCACCTCGCTGGCCATGCCGGGATAGACGAGGCCGTCGGCTCCAGCCTCGACGACGAAGTCGACAAGCTTTTGAAGCGCGGGTGGATCAATCGAACCATCTGCCGAGAAAGGGGTGATCAGAACGGGGAAAACACCCGATAGCGCAGTCATTTCACGGCTCCGGCGGTGACGCCCTGGATGAACGAGCGTTGCACGATGGCAAAGGCGATCAGGATGGGAAGGGATGCCACAAGCGAGGCCGCCATGGCGCCGCCCCAGTCGGCATTGGTTTCGTTGAGGTAGTTGAGCAGCAGGCCCGGCCCAATGGTGCGTTTCTCTTCCGAAACGATCAGTGTCATCGAGTACAGCAAATCGTTCCACGACCACATGAAGGCGTAGAGGAACACCGTGACCAGCGCGGGGATCGAGATCGGCAGCACGATCGTGTGAAAGATCCTGAGTTCACTCGCGCCATCGGCCCGCGCAGCATCGATCAGCTCGCCTGGCACCTGCGAGAAATAGCTGAACATCATGTAGGTCGAGACCGGAAGCGCGAACACGATCGAAGCCAGGATGAGACCCAGGTGCGTGTCCAGCAAATCAAACGCGACGAGCGATGGGTAGATCGTGATGAGCAACAGGCCAAACGGTGTTGCTTGCGCCGACAGGAGCACGATCATGAGCATTCGCCGCCCGGCGAAGCGGAATTTCGCCAGCGCATAGCCGGCATAAGCCGCAAGCGCCATGTTCAGCGCGGCTGAGCCCCCCGAGACGATCAGGCTGTTCTTCAGGTTCACAAGCAGGTTGCCGCGCGTGAAGGCGGTCGAGAAATGGGTCAAGGTCGGCTCGCCCGGCCAAAGCGTCGGGATGATGCGGTAGAGCTCGGAGTTGCCCTTGAAGGCCGAGATCAGCAGCCAATAGATCGGAGCGAACAGGAACAACCCGACCAGAACGGTGGTCAAACCGAACAGGATCCGGGGGCCGCGCTGGCTCAGCTCGAACATCAGGCGTCCTTCAGCAGGTGGCGCAGATAAAGGAAGGCCGGCGGCACGATGGTCGCGACCCACAGGAGGCCAACGGCAGCTGCCATGCCAATGTCCCAGCTGTCGAAGGCGAGGCGATAGACCTCAATCGAAAGCACGGTGGTGGCGCGCACCGGCCCGCCACCGGTCAGCGCGAAAATCTTGTCGAACTGCTGAAGGTTGCCGATCACAGCCAGCACCAGGACAACCAGGAGCACGGGCCTCAAGTGCGGCATGATGTGATCGCGCAGCACATGCCAGTCGGATGCGCCATCAACCCGCGCGGCGTCGATCTGCTCGCGGTCCATGCTCTGGAGGCCGGCGAGGAAGAAGGTTGTGGTCACGGGGACCGAAATCCAGACCTTGGTGATCACGACTGCGGTCATGGCGCCGGCCGAGGTCGAGAGCCAGGCCTGCGGCAGGTCGATGATGCCCATCGACAGAAGCGCGGCGTTCAGGACGCCGAACCGGCTGTTGAAGATCCAAGCCCACACAAAGGCCGCGACGGTGGCGGGCAGAACCCAGGGAATCAGGGTCGCGGTCCGCAGCAGGGCCCGGCCGCGGAAACTCTGGTTCAGGATCAACGCCCAGGCCAGGGCGACAGCCACCGTGAACACGGTCGCCAGTGTGACGAACACGAAGGTCGTGACGAAGCTGCCGAGGATCTGCGGGCTGGCGAGGATCGCCCGGAAGTTGGCGAGCCCGATGAAGATCGGCTCGGGCGTGCGCAGGTCGTAGCGCGTGAAGGCAAGTCCGAGCGCCGAGATGAATGGCCAGAGGATGACCGCTGTGAAGGCGACCAGCGCCGGCACCATGAAGATCCAGCCCACGCGCCGTTCGCCAGCCTTCAGCCCGCCCCGCGCCGCAAGGCGCGAGACGGGGGGGCTGGACGGCAGCGCGCGGGCTGGCGCAACGCTCATGGTTCAGGCGCGCCGCTGCATTGAGGCTTCGAGGCGCGGCTTCATCGCTGCGATGGCCTGCGCGACTGTCTTCTGGCCAAGGAGCGCCGCCTGGGTCTCCTCGGACAGGATGACCGAGAGCTCCGGCGCGTTCGACCACACCCCGATTTCGTGCAGACGGACCTGGCCGGTGGCCCGCGCCCAGGCCGAGAAGTAGGGATCGTTGGCCACAGCCGGTGAATTCCGCGCCGCGCGGGTCACGGGCAGGGCCGACAGCGCCGGCGGGAAGGTCGCCTGCACCTCGTCCGAGATCAGATACTGGGCGAAGCGGCCCGCGAGCGCGTCACGCGCCGCGTCGCCGGTACGAAAGAAGATCACCATATTGCCCCATGCCATGGCGACCGGCGGGATCGAGCTGTCGGCGACAGGGATCGCCATCGGCTGCAGCACTGCGTCGAAGGCTTCACCGCGCCCCGAGAAGGTGCGTGCGAAGGTGCGGGCCTGCGGGGCATCGATGTAGAAGCCGGTCGCGCCCTGGCCAAACAGCCGGCGCGAGTCCGGTCGGTCGATCTCGGGCGCGATCAGCCGGTCACGCATCAGCTGTGTCATGAATTCGAACGCGGCGACCGTCCGGGGGTCGTCGACCACGACCTTGCCGGCATCATCGATCACGCGCCCGCCATGCGCCCAGACCCAGATCAGCACGTCGAGCGGGATCGAGTTCGGGTTCTTCGTGGCCATGGCCATTGGCACCGAATTGGGGATCCGGTCACGGACCGCAAGCAGCGCGGTCCGCAGTTCAGCGATTGTCACGGGAACGCGCTCGACGCCGGCGCGCTGCAGCACCTCGCGGTTGGCGATCATGCCAATCGAGCCAGTCGCCATTGGAAGTGCGAGCTGGCGTCCCTCGTGGCGGCCGACATTGAGCACGTTCGGCTCGATTGCGGCCTCCAGCGCCGGTCGGCCCACGGCCTCATCGAGGTTCATGATCTCGGGCATGCCGGCGAAGGAGGGTAGCCAGCGCTCCGAAATCTGCACTGCCGTCGGCAGCTGGCGCGAGCGCTGACGCAGCATCACGTTGCGCTGCATGTCGCCCCAGGCCGAGCCGATCACCTGCATGGCTGAGCCACGTGCCGAAAAGTCATCGACAAGCTTTTGCACAAGCGCCCGGTTCGCCTCTTCGGCGAATGAAAAGCTCATGAAGCTTGCGCCCGCGGCTTGGGCCTGGGCAGCGGAGGCAAAGGCCAGCGTGCCGAGGCCGGCACCAGCGCCTGCGATCAGTGTTCTGCGTGTGATTGTCATGGAATCCTCCCTGGTTTCTTGTTGTTTAGGCACTTGGGGTGCGTCACATGACGCCCCCGTCGACGATGAAGGTCTGGCCGGCGACCCGCCGGCTTTCATCCGACGCCAGCCACAGCGCCATCCGGGCGATGTCGGCGGCGTCGAGCGGTTCCTTGATGCACTGGCGCGCAAGATAGGCGTCGCGCTTGGCCGCAAAGTCGCTACCTGCGCGTGTCGCCTGCTTCTCGGTCCAGATCATGCCGGGCGCGATGGCGTTGACCCGGATGCCATCTGCGCCGAGTTCGCGCGCAAGCGACTTGGTAAGGCCCGCGATGGCGGACTTCGCAGTGGTGTAGGCGATGAGGCCGGCCGCGCCGAACATCCAGCTGATGGAGCCGAGATTGACGATGGCACCGCCGCCCGCCTGGCGCATGGCGGGCGCGACGGCCTGCGCGCAGAAGAACTGATGGCGGACATTGACCGCGAAGCGGTCGTCCCACAGCTCGGGCGTGACCTCGCTCCAGGCATGGCGCGCATCATCACCGGCATTGTTGATCAGCGCGCGGAAGGGGCCGAGTGCGGCGGCGAGGTCGGCGATGGCGGCCTTTGTTGCGGCAATGTCGCGCAAATCGAGGACGCGGGCGAGTGGCGCGTGACGCGCGCTACCGCAAGCTTCGATCGTGGCCTGTGCTGCCGTGGCCGACAGCTCGAGGAAGCCGACCCTTGCGCCCTGATGCGCGAAGGCTGCAACAATCGAGGCCCCGATGCCCGAGCCGCCGCCAGTAATCAGAACCGGACGATCCGCGAGGTCGGGATAGATCGCGCCGCTCATGCTGTCCGCCTGTCATTGTGCGCGGGCGCCATGCGCTTGCCCTGGGCATCGAAGCGATGGCTCGTGTCGGCGTCGACGCTGATCGACACCGCTTCGCCGACATGGACCTCGCGGCCGCCATCGAGGCGCGCAACGACGCGCTCCTCCACGCCCGCAATCTCGACATGCGCAAACAGATCCGAGCCAAGATGCTCGACCATGCGCACGGTCCCTGCGAGGCCATGCCCGACTCCCGCGAGGCGGACATGTTCGGGCCGCACGCCGATTTCGGCCGCAGCCGGATCGCCAACCAGGGCACCCGGCAGCAGATTCATGCGTGGTGAGCCGATGAAGCGTGCGACGACGCGGTTCGCAGGGCGGCGATAAAGCTCAAGCGGCGAGCCCACCTGCTCGATCCGGCCAGCATTCATCACAACGATCCTGTCGGCCAGCGTCATCGCCTCGATCTGGTCGTGGGTGACGTAGATCATTGTTGTGCCAAGGCGCTGTTTCAGCGCGGCAATCTCGGCACGCATGTCGACCCTCAGCGCTGCGTCGAGGTTAGAGAGCGGCTCGTCGAACAGGAACACGTTGGGCTCGCGCACAATCGCGCGCCCGATCGCGACGCGCTGGCGTTGTCCGCCCGAGAGCTGGCGCGGCTTGCGCTTAAGCAGCGGCCCGAGGCGGAGCACGTTCGCGGCGGCCTCAACCCTGCGCTCGATCTCGGCCTTCGGCGTGCCGGCAAGGCGCAGTGCATAGCCCATGTTCGAGGCGACGCTCATGTGCGGGTAAAGCGCATAGGACTGGAACACCATGGCGATGCCGCGCTTGGCCGGAGGAACATCGTTGACGATCTCCCCGTCGATTGTGAGCGTTCCAGAATCGATGGTGTCGAGCCCGCAGATCAGCCTGAGCAGGGTCGACTTGCCGCAGCCGGACGGGCCAACGAACACGACGAACTCGCCTTCGCCAATGTCGAGATCGATGTCGTGCAGCACGGGCGTGGTGCCGAAGCTCTTGCAGACGCCGCTGAGCTGCAATGTTGCCATGCCATCAACCCGCAAAAGGCGTTTCGGGCAGGCCTTTGACGCCGGCCTTGATGGCAAAGACACTGCCCGAGAGGGGGGCTTCGGCAAGTTGCTGCGCGGACAGACGAATACGCGCGCTCGTGATGTAAAGCGTTGAGAAATCCGGACCGCCGAACGCGCACGAAGTTGGTCTCGGAACCGGAAGGTTGATGACGCGGTCAACGCGTCCATCGGGCGAATAGCGCGTGACGCACCAGCCATCCCAATGGGCTGACCAGACATAGCCATTGGCATCAACCGCAAGACCATCCGGCGTGCCGACGCCTTCCGGCAGCTCGACGAACGTGCGCCGGTTGGAGATATCACCGCTGTCGAGATCGAAATCGTAGACGTAGATGCGCCTGGTGCCGGAATCCGTGAAGTAGAACAGCCGGTCGTCCGGGCTCCAGCCAAGACCGTTGGAGACGTGGAAACCCTCGTCCATCAGGGCGCAACGGCCATCCGGATCGAGCCTGTACAGGCTGCCATGCCCGGGCGTTGTATCGATGGCGAGCGTTCCGGCCCAGAACCGGCCCCGGCGATCGCATTTCCCGTCATTGAAGCGATTGCCAGGCCTTGCCGCTTCCGGAGAGGCTATGTTCGTGATCTGGCCCGTGGTGAGATCAATGGCCTTGAGGCCGGTCTGCATGGCCGCCAGAAAGCCACCGCGCTGGCGCGGCACCACCGCACTCACCAGTTCCGGCATCGCATGGGTCTGGAACGAGCCGTCCTGCGGATTTGCAACAATGATTGCGGGCGCCAGAATGTCGACAAGGGCAAGCTTCTGCTCTGCGGCCAACCATGTCGGCCCCTCGCCAAGAAAGGCTGTGGTGGGAACAACCGAGGTCACGTCGCTGCGGTCAGCGCCAAGCGGCCGGGGATTGATGCTGATCGACATGGCAACCTGGCCCGCATTTCCGGAGATCCGACGCGCTGCCTCCATCACATCCCGGCCAAGCGTGTGCAGGCGATCAAGGCTCAGCCGATAGGACGGTGCAAGAACAGCAATAGCGCCAATGGCGCGGGCGCGATGGTCGAGGATGGCAGCTGCAACAGAGCTGACGCCGACATGTTGCTCCTCAAACGAAACCGAGTAGCCCCGCGCCTTGGTCAAATCGAGCTGCTGGGCCATCGCCACCCGATCCGTGATCGTGTTCGGCGTAAACCGCTGCAGGTTCAGCCGGTTCAGCACCTGTTCGCGGATCAGGGGCTCGAGGTGCGCCAGAATAGCCTTGCCCGCGCCGCTGGCGTGAACCTTCGCGCGTGCGCCGACGCCATTGCCAAGCCGGACCGTCTGATTGGCCTCGCGCTGGTCGACGTAGAGCACTTCATCATCGTCAAGGATCGCCAGTCGGACCGTCTCACCCGTCAGATCCCGAAGCCGCTCAAGCTCCGGCTCGGCAGCACTTCTGAGATCGAACTGATCCCAGACCCGATGCGCCATCTCAAACAGGCGAAAGCCGAGATGATAGGTCTGGTCCCTGTCATCAACGCGCAACAGGCCGGTCTCGGCCAGGGTTGAAAGCATGCGATGCGCGGTAGCCCGTGTCAGCCCGGCCTTGTCTGCAATCTCCGTGAAGCGCAGCCCCGGCTGCTTTGCGACAATGTCGAGCAGCGACAGGCCGCGGCGCAGCGCCTGCGCGCCGGGTATTTCGCGGAC
>JAIYEB010000119.1 GCA_027487195.1 Hyphomicrobiales bacterium
GATCTCTATGGGGCCACCGCCGACCCCATGATGAAGGCCGCGATTGAAGTCAGTTATGTGGCGCTCAACGGCTATGCCGGCGCGGTTGGTGAACTTCTCGGCGTGCAGCTGACGAGCGGCATCTGGCTCGTTCTGACCGGCCTCATTCTCTCAAGGATCGGCATGCGCTGGATCGGCGCGGCGGCAGTCATCACAGGCGCACTGTTTGTCGCCACCTGCGCCCGCACGCTCATCCCGGAAATGGCGATCCTGCAATCCGTTGCCGTGCCAATGGCACTGATCTGGTTCCCCGCTTTCGCTGTCGCGATCTGGCGGCGCAGCTGAACCTGGTCAGGCGTCAAGCGAGCCCGACCTGACACGAGCCTCCGGTCGGGTTTTGATCCCACTTCAAGAGGACGATCCAATGCTGACCTTCATTCGAACCGCCCTTTACCGCACCTTCTTCGCCCTTGGCGTGCTGCTGACCGGTGTGTTTGTGACAGGCTTTTTCCTCGATCTGTCCTCATTCGATCAGACCCGGGGCGGCTATGAGCCTCCCTATGTCGGCTATACCGGCACTCCAACGGACTGGAGCCTGGCAGACCGGACACAGAAGGGGATGGCTCGGCGCGGATATGTCACGACCTTTCTGGTCAATTGCTCAACCGGCATGATGAGCGTCGAAATCTTCAAGCAGGAAATCGAGTTTCGCGTCTTTTCGCCACGCGCAATTGCGGTCCACAAGCCGCGCGAAGCGTGCAGGGAGCGCGGCTTCGAGCCGATGTTTTGAAGCATCCAAACCAGTCAGTGCGCGCCGCGACCTGACCGGTTGTGCTCACACAATGGCCTCATCAAGAGTACAATGGAGTAGGCGCTTGTTTTCTCTGCCATGGGCCTTGTTCGGGACATCAACATGAAATCTGATCTGCAAAAACTTGCCGAGCGGTTGTTGAATGACGGCGCAGGATCATTGCCGGAACGAGATCAGAGGGTTTTGAACAGGATTGCCAAGCGTGCGCACATCAGTCGCGACCTTGAGCACGAGTTTTCAGCCAGACTGACGTTTGGCGAACGGCTGTCTGATCGTGTCGCCGAGATTGGCGGTTCGTGGGGGTTCATTGTTGGTTTCGGCGTGTTCCTGGTTGCCTGGGCGATCTTCAACAGCTTCATCCTCGCCACGAACGCGTTCGACCCCTACCCCTATATCTTCCTCAATCTGCTGCTCTCCATGATCGCCGCAATACAGGCGCCGGTGATCATGATGTCGCAGAACCGGCAGGCGGAGAAAGACCGGCTTGCAGCCGCGCATGATTACGAGGTGAACCTGAAGGCTGAAATCGAGATCATGGCGCTCCACGAGAAGCTGGATGCGTTGCGTATCGACCGAATCGACGCCGTGATTGCGGGACAGCAGGACATGATCCGGCTCCTCGCACAGCTTGCCGAGCAGAAAAAGCCATAGGTCGCCCGGCTTGTTCTCAACCGGATGGGTTCATTCGTGGGTGATGCCAAGCCCCGCAGGCGCGCTAGGCACGTTGGGCCTCCCGCCTCACAATTTTTTCTCTACGACTACAACCCATTGGCAATTCGTCGTATGATACCCCATATAGCGTCTGACTAATTTCGCACGCATTTCTGCCCCCGGAGGACACCCATGCGTTTCTCGAAGACCACACGCACGCTGATCGTTGCGTTCTCGCTGGCAGCTGCCGGCGCCTTTGTTGCCAGTGAGGCGTTTGCACGCCCTGGTCAGGGGCGCAACCAAGGCAGCCGCGGCAGCCAGACCTATTCCGCGCCCGCCGCAACACCGACGGCGCCACAGTCGCAGGGTCTGCAGCGCTCGGCCATTCCGCAGCAGCAGGCTCCCGCCGCCGCCGCAGCGCGCCCCGGCGCACCTGCAGCGCCCGCCGCAGCGCAGCCTTCAATGGCCCGTAACATCATGATGGGTGTTGGCGCTGGCTTGCTCGGCGCTGGCCTGTTCGGAATGCTCTCTGGCTCGGGCTTCTTCTCAGGCCTCGGTTCGCTTGCCGGCATGATGGGCTTCCTGCTTCAGATCGCGCTCATTGGTGGCCTGATCTTCCTTGTCATGCGCCTCGTGCGCGGTCGGCGCGAAGCGCAGCCCGCAGGCATTCCGCAGGGCTATGCCCGCGACATGAACAGCACCGGCGGTGGCGACATGACGCCGCGCGCAGGAATGGGCGCAGGCATGGGTGCGATGGGCGCAGGAGCTGCCGCAGGCGCCATGGCGCAGCCGCAAGCTCCGGCCCCGATCGGCCAGGATCTGATTGGCCTGCAGCCGCAGGACTTCCAGACCTTCGAGCGTCTGCTCGTTGAGATCCAGGCTGCCTACTCGGCCGACGATCGCGCAGGTCTCGATGCGCGCCTGACCCCTGAGATGCGTGGCTACTTCGAGGAAGAGCTCGATGGCTATGCCAAGAATGGCCAGCGCAACATCGTTGACGACGTGACGCTCGTTCAGGGCGATCTCTCGGAAGCCTGGCGTGAGCAGGGCTTCGATTACGCGACCGTTGCGATGAAGTTCACCGCGACCGACCGCCTGGTCGACAAGGTCACCGGCAAGGAGCTGGATCGCGCGCCGTTCAACGAGGTCGTCGAGGTCTGGACCTTTGTGCGCCCGACAAACAACGGCGCATGGAAGCTCTCGGCCATTCAACAGGCTGCCTGATCAAGGGCGCAGCCTTCCTGCAAGATACAGCAACGGCCGGGGAAACCCGGCCGTTTCTTTTTGTTCTGAGGAATTGTCTGGATCGAGATTTTGGCGAGTTCAGGCGTTGCCAGCGGTCTCAAGCACCACGGCCTGCAAAGCCTCTTCGGCACTTCGGCCTGCCCAGAGCACAAACTGAAACGCGGGATAGTAGCGCTCGGCGGTTTCAACAGCGGTCGAGAGCAGCGTTTCCAGCTGGTCGCGCGAGACATCCGCGCCTCCGCTCAACAAAAGCGTCTGTCGCAGCATGACCACGCCCTCTTTCGACCAGAGATCGAAATGGCCAAGCCAGAGCTGTTCGTTGATGCGGGCAAGCAGGTCGAGAATGTGAAACTTCCGCGTCTCAACGACCTTGAAGTCGAAGGCGACGGCAAGGTGCAGCGCCTCCAGTTCGCTCATCCAGTTGAAGGAGACATTGAAGTCGGTCACGCTGGCTGAGACCGAAATTGTGATCTCATCGTCGCCCGAGCGCTCGAACGACCAGTCATTCATTTCGGCGAGATGCTCAATCGCGTCGACGGGATTGTTGTCGGTTGCGGCTTCAAAGTCGATGAGAGACATCAGGGACCCCCCGCATGAGACGCGCCCGGCCGGCACCGGGCGTCGGAGGTTACGCGACTGTCGTGGCAAAACACGCCCCGGTTTCACTGAAACACAAACCCGCAAACCGGCTGTGTCCCAGTGCGAATCAATCCCTCAGAAAAGATGGTCGCACATGAGGGCACACTCCACGCAAGTACGTGTTTTGACGAGCTCACATATGAGTGATGGCTTTCAGACGGTTCATGCCGTCAAGAGCCCGAAACCACGCGTCTTCAGCCTTTCTGAGACAGTGCTGCGATCTGCGCTTCCAGCGCCGTGACGCGGGCTTCAAGCGCTTCATTTTCAGCGCGGGCTGCCTGGACGACTTCGCGCAGAACCTCGAACTCCTCGCGCTTTACGAGATCCATGTCGCCCAGAAAGCGTTCCCCCTGGGTTTTTACGAGGCTCTCGACCTCGCGGCGCATGCCCTCGGCGACGCCTGCGGCATCCGTCATCAGGCGGCCAAGCTCGTCAAAAATACGTCCACCGGGGTTCGACATCGCGGCTCTCCTGATCCTGTCGTCCTGCGGCGCCCGCCGCTGATTGCCTGATGAGCACTGCCGCGCCCATGTTCGTCAAGACGCTCATGTCAGGCACATGCGTGACGGATGCTTCCAGTTCGGCTATCCAGAACGCCGCATGAAAGACATGGTCAGGGTCTAGGCCTGCCATGATTGGTCATCGAGGGGCTTGATTGAGCGTTTACGCAGATACCGGCAATGACGGCAGTCGCATGGCGCGCTCGCGCGATGCGTTTGTCGCGGCGCATCGCCACAGCCGCACGGTGCGCCGTTTGCGCTGGATGTTGCCGGCGAGCGCGCTGGTCATTGCGCTCCTGTTCGCGATTACGAGCCTTATCATGTCGCTGGCCGGGCGGTTTTCCGTCGGTTCCATCTCGATGCAGGGCAACCAGATCGTCATGGAGCGCCCGCGCCTCACGGGCTTCGATGGGCAGCGCCGGCCCTATGAGGTTGCCGCAGAGGTGGCTCGTCAGGACATTTCATCGCCCAAGAGGTTTGACATGCAGCGCGTGGATGCTTCCATGTCGTTTGGGTCGAGCGGGCGTGCGCGCGTGACGGCAGACACCGGCCACTTCGATGGCGACCGGGAAGTGTTTATTGCCCGTGGCAATATCGAAGTGACAACAAATGTTGGCTATGTTGCACGACTTGAGGAAGCCGAAGTAGACCTGAAACGGGCCACCATGCGATCTGATCGACCGGTGGAGGCACGGAGTGGCCAAGACAGCATCCGGGCTGACCGTCTGGATGTGCAGGAGAGCGGGGCAGTCGTGGTGTTTGAAGGCAATGTGCGCATGATCATCCATAGCTCAGGGATCGATCCTTGATGCGCTGGACGCTGATTGCCGCTACGGCTTTTTCGTTGCTGGCTGCAGCGCCTGCGTTCGCGCAGGGCGCCCGCACGCAGTCGTCATCGTTGCCGAATGCCTCCAACGAGCCGATTTCCATCGAAGCGGACCGGCTTGAGGTGCGCGATCGCGAAAAGATTGCAGTCTTTGCCGGCAGCGTCGTGGTCAACCAGGGCCATACGCGCATGCGCGCCTCTGCCATGCGAGTGTTTTATGACGGTGATGTCGCGCCGGGCGCAGGTGGCAGTTCGTCATCCATCCGGCGCATCGAGGCTTCAGGCCCCATTGTCGTCAACCAGCCGGACCAGACAGCGACCGGCGACAGCGCAACCTATGACATGGCGACCCGAACCATTTCGCTTGTCGGCAATGTCGTGCTGACGCAAGGGCGCAACGTGGTCCGCGGGCCCCGCCTCAGGATCGATATGCGTACGAACCAGGCCTTCATTGAGGGTGGTCGCGTGCAAGGACTGCTTGTGCCGGGGGAGGGGGCTCCACAGGCGCCGGCTCCTCCTTCCAATCGGCCTCAGCGATGAGTTCCAGACCATGAGCATGTTTGACCGGCTTCGCCGGCGCGCTCAGCGCGTGTCCGAAACAAAGGCGGCTTTTCCTGCGGCTCCAGGGATCCTTTCGACGGCGTTTGGGAACCTGTCGAAGCGGTTCAGAAAGCCAACGCCAAGTGCAGATCCGGTGGGTCAGCGGCTTGAAGCGGGTGATGATGGCGACTTCGCATCCCGCGTGACCTCGCAGAACCTCGACCGGGCCGGGGAGGGCGATCTGCCGGTTGGCCCGGGCTGGCTTGTCGCGCGCAATGTTGCCAAGGCCTATCGCGGCCGCAGGGTTGTTCAGGGTGCAAGCCTTGCCGTCGGGCGTGGGCAGGCCGTTGGGTTGCTCGGTCCCAATGGCGCGGGCAAGACCACGATCTTTTACATGATCACCGGCCTTGTTGGCGCCGATGATGGCCGGATTGAACTCGACGGCTACGACATCACTCCGTTGCCGATGTATCGCCGGGCACGCCTGGGCATTGGCTACCTTCCTCAGGAAGCCTCGATCTTTCGTGGTCTGACGGTGGAAGAAAACATTCGCGCGGTGCTGGAGGTTGTCGAGCCGGACAAGCACAAGCGCGAAATGGAACTCGATTCGCTGCTGGAAGAGTTTCATATCACCCATATCCGGAAATCCCCCTCGATTGCGCTGTCGGGCGGCGAGCGTCGGCGCTGCGAGATTGCACGCGCGCTGGCGGGTCGCCCCGCCTTCATGTTGCTGGACGAGCCGTTTGCAGGCATCGACCCGATTGCAGTCGGGGACATCCAGACGCTGGTGCGCCACCTGACGGATCGCGGCATTGGCGTGCTCATCACGGACCACAATGTCCGCGAAACGCTCGGGCTGATTGACCGCGCCTACATCATCCATTCCGGGCGCGTGCTCATGGAAGGAACACCGGCGGAGATCGTCGCAAGCCCTGATGTGCGCAGGCTGTATCTCGGCGAACAGTTCACGCTGTAGCATTTTTGCCGCCACAGCCGAATGCTTGCTCCGGCGTTTACCCAGTCTCCTGATCCAGCGCCTTTGTACTTGGCACGCACTGTGCATCTAGCATAATCTATGCCGGATGACGCGCAGTGCGTCGCGAGGCGGAAAAATGGCGCTCGGCCCACGTCTGGAATTGCGACAAGGCCAGTCTCTGGTCATGACGCCGCAGCTGATGCAAGCCATCAAGCTGCTCCAGATGTCGAACCTCGATCTGGTTGCCTATGTCGAGGCGGAGCTTGAGAGAAATCCGTTTCTCGAGCCAGTGACCGACCAGCCCGAGCGACTTGATCTCAGAGGCCTTGAGCGCGAAGCGGCGGGCGAGGCTGTCAAGCCACTGTCTCAGGAATCCGCTCGGGAAGACTGGTTTTCGGCAGAGCTTGGATCATCGGCATCCAACATTGCGGATCGGCTCGATGCGCGCGTTGACGATGTCTTCCCTGAGGCGGAGGGAGGCTCGTCGTCGTCGGGACAGGCTGGAGAAAGCTCATCCTACTGGACGGGTGTTGGCTCGGGCCGTGTACCGCACGGTGAGGATGGCGGC
>JAIYEB010000196.1 GCA_027487195.1 Hyphomicrobiales bacterium
CATCGGCTGCAGCTTCGGTCCGTGCATGGATGATGGCAAGGGGATCCCCCGGTGACACGCTGTCACCGAGCGCACGAAGTCCATCAACGCCGACAGCCGGATCAATGCTGTCGCTGGCAACGCGTCGCCCGCCTCCAAGCGCCACAACCGCAACGCCAATGCCGCGCGTGTCGATCTCGGAGACGATCCCTGCCTTGGTTGCGAGGACAGCGCGCAGGATCGGCGCCGCGTCAAGATAGGCTTGCGGGCGGGCGACCAGGTCCGCCGGGCCCCCAAGCGCCTTTACCATGATCTCGAACCGTTCGGCTGCCGCTCCATTTTCGAGCGCGCGGCGGGCGCGGGCGAGGCCCTCTTCTGTCGTTTGAGCAAGACCGCCAAGGACGAGCATGTCCGCGGCAAGCGCAAGCGTCACATCGATAAAGCGCTGGTCGGCTCGCCTGCCTGCAAGAAGATCAATGGCAAACCTTGTTTCCATCGCATTGCCGGCGACAGGCGCGAGTGGCTGATCCATGGCCGTCAAAACCGCCGTTGTCGGCAGGCCGGCGCCATTGGCCACTTCGACGAGGCTTGCGGCCAACTCTGCCGCGCGCTCCACCGTTGGCATGAATGCGCCATTGCCGGCCTTCACATCAAGAACCAGGCCCTGAAGGCCAGCAGCCAACTTCTTGGACAGGATCGATGCGGTGATGAGCGGGATCGACTCAACCGTCGCCGTCACATCCCGGATGCCGTAAAAGCGCTTGTCTGCCGGCGCAAGCGCGGCGGTCTGGCCAATAATCGCGCACCCAGCCTCGCGGACAACCCGCCGGAAAGTCGCCTCGTCTGGCTGCGTGCGATAGCCGGGCACAGCATCGAACTTGTCCAGCGTCCCACCGGTGTGGCCAAGGCCACGGCCCGAGATCATCGGTACATAGCCGCCGCAAGCCGCCACGATGGGCGCAAGGACATGGCTGACCGTATCGCCGACGCCGCCTGTCGAATGCTTGTCGAGGATGGGTCCCGGAAGGGCCTCGCCACGCCAGTCCAGCACGGTTCCGGACCGTGTCATGGCCATGGTCAGCGCAATGCGCTCGTCAAGCGTCATGCCCTTGAAGAACACCGCCATGGCAAAGGCTGCGATCTGCCCTTCGGAGACGCTGCCATCGGTGAGGCCGGCGACGAGGAAATTGATCTCGGCCTCGGCCAGTGTCGCGCCGTCACGCTTCTTGCGAATGATTTCCTGTGCGAGCATGCAGGCCTCCGTTCAGAGCAAACGCCCTACGACGCCCGCTCGGTTCTGTCACGTCCGGGCGCCATGGTCTTTTCTCTTCAATCGCTGAGAACAAGTGAACGCCAAGGCTTGGCCAAGGGTCGGCCTTCCCGTTCGAAACGTCGAGGCGCATGGTGGCGCGATGATTCCTGCATTGACCCTTCTCCTTGGCTGCCAGCTCGTTGGCGAGGTGGTGGCGCGCGGCCTCGGCCTTCCGGTTCCCGGCCCGGTCCTTGGTCTTGCCCTGCTGCTGGCCGGTCTGTTTTTCGCATCGCGCTTTGGATGGGTCACGCCTGAAACCGTTGATGACACCGGCCTTGGGCGTGTCGCCGGCGTCCTTCTGGGCGCGCTTGGACTGATGTTCGTGCCTGCGGGTGCCGGCGTTGTGCATCATGCTGAACTTCTGGCAAACCATGGCCTGGCGCTTCTTGCGGCGCTGATTGGCTCGACGCTGATTACGCTCGTTGTGACGGTCGCGGTGTTCCGTCTGATTGCGCGCAGGTCTGATCCGTCATGAACCGCGATCCGTTTGCGCTCTGGGTTTATCTGTCCGCAAGTCCGCTGACCTGGCTGACCGTGACCCTCGTGGTCTGGATTGCCGCTGACGCTGCAGCCAAGGGGATGGGCCGCCATCCCGTGGCAAATCCGGTTCTGATGGCCATCATTGGCGTGGCTTTGGTTCTTGCGCTCACGCGCACGCCCTATGCCACCTACTTCGAGGGCGCGCAGTTCGTGCACTTCCTGCTTGGGCCGGCAACCGTCGCGATTGCCATCCCGCTCTACAAGCATTGGCCGATCGTGCGCAAAAACCTGACGGCCATGATGGCAGCGCTGCTGGTCGGTGCCGTTGTTGCGCTGGTGTCTGCGCTCGCCATTGCCATGGCTCTTGGCGTTCCCCGCGACGTCTTGATTGCGCTCGCGCCGAAGTCGGTCACCGCAGGCGTGGCCATGGGCGTGACCGAGAGCCTTGGCGGAGAGCCGGCCCTGACCGCTGTCCTCGTGATTGCAACCGGGATCATTGGCGCCGTCATGGTCACGCCGCTGATGAATGCGCTGGGTATTCGCGATTATGCCGCGCGTGGCTTTGCGGTTGGCCTTGCGTCGCATGGAATTGGCACGGCGCGCGCCTTTACGGTCAATCCGGTCGCTGGCGTCTTTGCGGGAATTGCCATGGGCCTCAACGCGCTGGTAACGGCGCTTCTCGTGCCACTTGCTATGGCCTTCTTCAGATAATCAGCGCGGGCACGTCAGCCGGCGGCGCTCGCGCTCCAACACGTCGCCGAGGCCATCGAGCGGCAGGGTCAGCTCTTCCACGCGCCAGATCTTCGCGACGCGCGGATCAACCCGCACCCGGATTGAACCTGACGCGAAAAGGGCGCGCACCTCCTGAAGCGTGAACGGGCGCTGGCCATAGAAGGTGGCCTCGAACATGCGGTATGGCCCTTCGATCATGGGCCCGGAGCTGCCGCGAACACTATGGGTGACGTCGCGGACAACGCCCTCGCAGCTTTCCACGTCCTCGCAGTCCGCCCCTTCGCTTGGCGTATGCTTGATAAAAAAGGTCCAGCCCTGGCGCCAGCAGGCAAAGCCGAAATGCGTGGTGTCTGGAACCGTGCGCGAAATGATGGCCGCGCGACGGTTGTTGCCGGGCTCGACCGTCCAGGCCATCGCAGACAGGGGAAACGCGCAAAGCGCAGATGCGAGAACCAGAAGACGCATGGCTTCCGGTAGCCTGATCTGCTCGGTCCGCAAAGGTGCTATCGCCCAGCGCCGTGGCAAAGATGGGCTGCAATACCCACATACACTCCATGTCCGCATCTCCTGCTGTGTTCGACATTGAAGGGATGACCTGCGCTGCCTGTGCGGCGCGGCTTGAGCGCGTGCTGCAGAAAGCCGATGGCGTTGAAGGTGCGAGCGTCAGCTTTGCCCTGGAGCGCGCGGATGTGGTGCTCGCCAATCCGGTCCTGATTTCACCTGTGCTCGAGGCGATCGAGGACGCAGGTTTTTCCGGCACGCTCAGAAAAAGCGGCGATCCCGTTGCGGAACGCGCGGAGAAAACGGCCCTTGAGCAGCGCAGGGCGGTTCAGGAGCGCCATGACATCCTCATGCTTGTGGCATCGGCGCTGCTTTCAGCGCCGCTGGCGCTGCCGATGCTGCTCTGGCCGTTCGGGATCGACGCGCATCTTCAGCCGCTCTGGCAACTCGCCCTCGCAGCACCGGTCCAGATCATCATCGGCCATCGCTTCCTAAAGGGCGCGGTGGCTGCCGTGCGTTCGGGCGGCGCGAACATGGATGTGCTGGTCACGCTTGGAACGTGGGCGGCATTCCTGTTCTCGTGCTGGATGATCCTTGAGCATGGCGAGCATGCCCATGGGCACCTCTATTTCGAGAGTGCTGCGGTTGTGATCACGTTTGTGCTCCTTGGAAAGGTGCTTGAGACCCGCGCAAAACGTGGGACTGCGCATGCGCTGAAGGCGCTGCATGGTTTGCGTCCGCAAACCGCGCGCCGGCTTGTCGAGGGTCGCGAGGAAACGGTTCCGGTCGAGGCACTTGTCACCGGCGACATCATTGCGCTTCGGGCGGGTGAGCGCATTCCGGTTGACGGTGTTGTTCTGTCCGGCCTCAGCGATGTTGATGAGGCCATGGTCACAGGGGAAAGCCGGCCGGTTCCAAAGCGCGCCGGCGATCCCGTGATTGGCGGCACGATCAACGGCACGGGCGGCCTGTCGGTCCAGGCCACGGCTTTGGGCGAAGACGCTGTGCTTGCCCGCATCCTCAGGGCGGTGGAGCGCGCGGAAGCGGAGAAGCCTGCCGTCCAGAAGCTGGTCGATCGGATTTCTGCTGTGTTCGTTCCAGCCGTACTCGTGATTGCGGTCCTGACATTCGCGGCCTGGTTCTGGATGTCAGGCTCGGTTGAGACGGCCCTTGTTCCGGCAGTGGCGGTCCTTGTGATTGCCTGCCCGTGTGCGCTTGGCCTTGCAACGCCAGCGGCCATTGTCGCAGGCGTCGGTGCTGCGGCACGAAGCGGTATCCTGATCCGCAATCCCGATGTTCTCGAGCGTGCGCACACCATCCGAGTGGTCATTTTCGACAAGACCGGCACGCTCAGTGAAGGCCGCCCACATCTCGCGACTGTTGCTGGCCTCACGCCATTGCCCGAGGAGGCCATGGTCCTTGCTGCCGATGTTGCGCGGCAAAGCGATCATCCCCTGTCACGCGCGATTGCCGCGGGGAGCCCATTGCGCAACGTGGCAACGGATGTCGAAACCGTTCCAGGCGAAGGCATCGTCGGCGTCGTTGCGGGCAAACGTGTTGGGCTTGGCAATGCCGACCTGATGGCCAGACTTGGTGCGACCCCTGATCTGCAGGACCTTGAACGTCTCGCCGCCACAGGTGCCACCCCTGTCATGGTTGCCATCGATGGAGCATTTGCAGGCATCCTCGCGCTTGAGGACACCATGCGCCCCGAGAGCCGCGAGGCCGTTGCGCTCCTGAAGGCATCCGGCCTGCAAACCATGCTGTTGTCGGGCGATACCGCCATCGCCGCTCAGCATGCGGGTGCGTATCTGGGGATTGATCGCTCGGTTGGTGGGGTCAAGCCATCTGGAAAGGCGCGCGAAATTGAAGCCCAGCGCAAGGCCTATGGCGCGGTGGCAATGGTGGGCGATGGCATCAATGACGCACCTGCGCTGGCAAGTGCCGATATTGGCATCGCCATTGGAACGGGCACCGATGTGGCGATCGAAGCCTCCGACATTGCGCTGATGCGCCCGGATCCGCGCCTTGTTGCCAAGGCGCTCGATCTTGCGACACGAACCCGCCACACCATTCAGCAGAACCTGGCATGGGCGTTCGTCTACAATCTTGTCGGCCTGCCGCTGGCGGCCATGGGTCTGCTGTCGCCCGTGATTGCCGGTGCGGCCATGGCCATGTCATCGGTTTCAGTGATGGCCAACGCCTTGCGACTTTCCCGCACACGGCTTTGAGTTCCCGCCCGGGCATGACTTTCGCCCGTCGCCAAACCATGGCAGGACGAAGCCCATGCCGCCCATGCTCGCCATACCCTTTCCGACCTGGATTGACCCCGTCATCGTTGAGGTCGGACCGTTCGCGCTGAAATGGTACGGCGTTGCCTACATCGCTGGCATCCTGCTGGGCTATCTGCTACTTAGAGCGCTTGTGGCCAACGCCAACCTGTTCGGGCCCGGCAAGCGCCCGGACGCCGCAGCCCTTGAGGAATTCATCCTGTGGGCAGCGCTAGGCGCGATCATCGGAGGCCGTCTCGGCTACGTGGTCTTCTATGCCCCCTCCTACTTCATCGCGCGCCCGATGGAAGTTTTCATGATCTGGCAGGGCGGCATGGCTTTCCATGGCGGCCTCCTGGGCATGACGGTTGCCGGCTATCTCTTTGCGCGACGGCGGGACCTTTCCTTCCTGACACTGATGGATCTGATTTCCACGGCCGCACCCATTGGGCTGTTTTTTGGACGCATCGCAAACTTCATCAATGCGGAATTGTGGGGCAGGGTCACGACTGTTCCATGGGCGGTGGTGTTTCCAAACGCGGGACCATCAGGACGCCATCCAAGCCAGCTCTATGAGGCCGTTCTTGAAGGCTTCCTGCTGTTTTGCCTGTTGCTCGCCGCTGCGCTTGGCGGGGGCTACCGCACGCCGGGCCGTGTCGCCGGGCTGTTCCTGATCGGTTATGGCGTTGCGCGTGCCATCGGCGAACTTTTCCGCGAACAGGAGGCCAGCGAGGTTCTGACCAGCTGGCTCTCGGTTGGCCAGGCCTTCTCCCTCGTCATGATTGCAGCTGGCGCGGTCCTGATCATCAGGTCGCTGAGGAAAGCGTGAACCGGCTTGGCCAGGAGATCCTGGATTTGATCGACAGCGAGGGGCCCATTCCGCTCGATCGCTACATGGCCCTTTGTCTCGCCCACCCGACGCTTGGCTACTACCCAACGCGCGACCCGCTCGG
>JAIYEB010000199.1 GCA_027487195.1 Hyphomicrobiales bacterium
CACCACAGCCCGCCGTAAAGTTCGGCGTCGCGAAAGCGGGCTGCGCCTGAAATGCGTGTGCCGCGCAAAGACAGATTTCCAAACGCTGTGGCGCGGGTGAGGTCGAGCCCTCCAAGCCGGCTCTGGTCAAAGTCGGCAACGCCGCGAAACTCCGCGCGCTGGCCAACCACATCGCCTTCGACTGTTGCGCCATCAAGCCTGAGATCGCCGTGAAACAACGCGCTATCAAGATCAAGGCCCGAGAGAAGCGTTGCCCGCTTGAGCCAGCACAGCCCACGAAACACCGTGCCGCGTGCGCAGAGCCTGCCTTCGATGCGCGCGCCGCTCAGATCAATATGGCCAAGATCAAGCCCGGACAGATCGAGCGGGCCTGAAATCACCTGGCCAGCAAGACTTGCAACGCCTGTCCCGGCTTCTGATAGCGTTGCGCGTGCCTGCTGAGGTGTCATGTGATTTGACCCAGCACGCCGTCGACCCAGGCAATGGCGGTGTCTTCCGCAAGCCCCTTGCCGGAGACATCGTGCAGCCCATGCTCGCCGATCAGGATTGCACCGCGCTCTTGAAGGGCATGGGCGATCTTCGCCGAGCCCCCACCGAATGTCTCGGGATAGCCCGCCTTGTCACCCAGGCCGAACACAGCGATCCGGGTTCCGGAAAGATCGGGAAGGTCGCGATCAATCTTTGCCATGAAGGGCTTGGCAGACGAGGGCGGATCGCCTTCGCCGTAGCTTGAAGCGACAATGATCACGAGATCGCGCCCGGTGATGTCACGCGGGTGCATATCGGTCAGGTTTGTCACCTCGACATCATGCCAGATCTCGAGATGCGTTCCCAAATCCTCAGCCAGCATTTCTGCGTTGCCGGTTTCGGTGCCGTAGAGAATCAGAATCTGGCTCATGTCAGGGCCTTTTGCGTGTCTTGGAGAGAAAGCCCGTCATATCCGCGGCGCTCAGTGGTCAGGCAACCGCTTTCAAGGATTGCGGCTGCGACTGTTTGGCCCTCAGCTCGCGCGTCGACAATTGTGCCGCGCGGTCCGCGTCGAAACCACCCCGCTGCAAACAGGCCGGGCGCCAGCATGACCGGTGCGCCAGTCTCAAACGGTCGATAGGGCAGGGCTGTCGCTTCAGCCTCAAATCCGATGGCGGTGACGATTGAATCGCAGGCGATTTCTTCGGTTTTGCCTGCGCTGTCTTGAAACAAGATGGCCGAGACCGTTTGCTCGCCACGGATGCTGAGCGGGGTCAGGCCAAACCTGAGCGTCAGTCGTCCGTCCGCAGCCTGCTCAAGCTCCTTCAGCATGGCAGGGTCAAAGCGGGCAGCCTCGCGTGTTCCTCGCGCGACGATGGTTGCGCTGGTCGATGTCTCGCCATCAAAAGCGCCCGCGCCCTTGAGCGCCACGCGCGCCACATCAATCGCGACGTTTCCAGCACCAATCACAAGGATATGGCCAGAGATGTCAGGTCTTGGGCCCCCGGCGCCGTTCGCAAACCGCGCAAACGCACCGGAACCGGTCACACGGGCGAGCGTTTCACCGGCAATCCCGAGCCGGCGATCCGCGCCTAGGCCTGTCGCAAGCACCACCGCGTGGAACGCCTTGGTGAGCTCGTCGAGCGCAACCGTTCGACCAACCTCAACGCCTGGAACAAGCTTCACGCGTTCGCGCTCGAACAACCGATCAAACTGACGCGTCACGGCCTTTGTGCCGGTATGGTCGGGTGCCACGCCGGTTCGCACCAGGCCGTAGGGTTGCGGATCGCGCTCAAAGATGACGATCTCGGCATCCGGCAAGGCCTTTCTGAGCGCTTGCGCTGTGTAGCATCCGGTCGGGCCCGATCCGACAATGGCAATCGACGCGCCCATCTAGATTGAGATCGCGTTGGTTCGGTTCAGCACCTCGCGCGCCAGCGCGTACGCTGTCGTTGTGGAGGTGCGCGGGTTGTCCGGCATGGGTTTGCCAACGATGCGGATGCTTGCATCGGCACAGGCCGAACGCAGTTCGATTTCGTGGGCGTTTCCGCTCGCAAGAGGGTCGGCGATCAGGCGCACGCGGGTGGCTTCAAAGCCTGGGCCTGCGAGCGCAATCATGGCCGCGACATTCGCGTTCTTGGGGTAGCAGGTGGCAGCTTGACGGGCATCGCCTTCAAAGAAGACGATCTGCTCTGTCAGATTGGCAAGATCGATCAGCGCTTCGGCTGGGGTATCGCGCCAGGCTGCGGGCGGCTTTCTCGATGTGTAGACAACGCTGTGAACGCCGGCGAGGCGCGCAGCCGCAATGACGTCAATGCCACCGAGCGCGCCCGAGGACAGCACCAGCCGTGCGCCTGAGCGCGTGGCGGCCGCTTCAAGCCCGGACTTGGTGGCAGGATCGGCCAGGGCGCCAATCGAAACCGCGATCACATCAATGCCGGCTTCAAGGAGTTTGGGGCCATGTTCGCGTAGCGCCGCATGGCCGGCGCACTCGACGACGAGGTCGGGCTTGAGCGCAATCAGCTCTTCGACATGCCAATGCACCGTGACCTGCTTTGCAACAATGCCAAGCATCGGCTCAAGGGCCGCGGCCGCGCGCGGCGCGCCGGTCTCGGTGCCAAGCACCGCGACGAGTTCAAGGGGTTCGGCAAGCTCACGCGCCAGGGAATC
>JAIYEB010000257.1 GCA_027487195.1 Hyphomicrobiales bacterium
CATAGTCGAGATCGAAGGAGTAGGCATCCTTCATCAGGAATTCGCGCGAGCGCATGACGCCGAACCGTGGGCGGACCTCATCGCGGAACTTCCACTGGATATGGTAGAGGTTCTTCGGAAGCTCCTTGTAGCTTTGGACACCGGCGCGGAAGATCTCGGTGATCATCTCCTCGTTGGTCGGGCCATACAGCATCTCGCGCTCGGCGCGATCCTTGATCCGCAGCATTTCCTTGCCATACGCATCATAGCGACCGCTTTCGCGCCACAGATCAGCCGACTGGATGGTCGGCATCTTCATTTCATGCGCGCCTGAGCGGTCCTGCTCCTCGCGCACGATCTGCTCAACCCGTTGCAACACCCGATACCCAAGCGGCAGCCAGGCATAGATCCCGGCGGATTCCTGGCGGATCATGCCTGCGCGCAGCATGAGCCTGTGCGAAACAATCTCAGCTTCCTTGGGGTCGTTGCGAAGGATTGGTAGAAAATAGCGCGTAAGACGCATGGTCAGGCCCTTGGGTTCAACAAGGCCACGGGTCTAGAGCATCTCGGGCCAAAGTGGAAACCGGTTTTGGAAGCCTGGTGGAAAGAATTGGACTTCATCGTCCCGCATTGCGGCAATCGACGTTTCGAATGTCAGGTTCGAAAATCCCATTAAAGTCATGGGCTTGCCAGAGGTCTTGATGAGGCGGGCACCCGCTCTGACTTTTACCCCAGAGGGATGCGAATTTCTGAACCGGCCCCTGGGCCTCACAAGGTCGTTTTCGGCATGTCCTTTGACAAGGGTTCGATCGACAGGGCGAGCATGGAGATGTCGACGCCAAACAGATCGCGCGCAGCGCTGAGTGTGTCGCTCATTTCCCGCCAGTGCACGATCAGGCCATTGACCACACGGGAAAATGTGTAGAGCTCGATGCGTGCCTTGCGACAGCTTCGACGCACCGAGTAGGTGCCAATCGCTCGGGAAAACGCATACTCGCCGTCAGCAATCACACTCGATACCGTATAGTCGCTGACGCTCATCGCATCAGTGATCTGTGCCAGCGCGTCCAATGTGGCCTTGAGCCCGACATGTCGCCCGTGAAACGGCATGAAATCCGACGGGCCGATCGATTCATAGATGATTTCGGGATGAAACAGCGAAACAATTGTTTCGCCGTCGCCGGTTGCATAGGCTTTGAGCACACGAGTGATCACAGCCCTTGTCATTTCAGTAGTCGAAGAACCAGGCTGGGACATGCTCGCGACCCCGTAATGAAAATGTGGGCCCCGGACATACGCCGTAACCACGTCAATAGCCAATAGCACCTAGTCAAAACAGGCTATTAGCCGAGTTTCAACCCAAAATGCGCTGGATTCCAAGGGTAGATGGTGAATTGTCTGACGTGGCTTATTCCATAGGAGAATAGCCGGCGGCTATGCTTCTTTTGTTGATGTCGGGCACCAAGACGGAGCAAAACCACGCTCCAAGCCATTGATTCACAACGCGTTGTTTCGAAAATACCTGATTCTGTATTTATGCTACATATTTTTTACGGGCGACCGGCAATCACCTTCAGGCGCCGCATTTCGTTTGCCGAGAGCTGATGAATTCGGTCGTGCGGTACGCGCTGCGCAATCGTGACGAGTTCGGGGTTCACACCCATGCGCCGGATATACTCATCGAGCATGCGCACAGAACCATTGGTCGCGGGCAGGACGCTGGGTTGGCCCTGAAATACCTGCGCAACAAGATCTGTGTGGCGATGCATCTGATGCACGCCAACCCGGCTGACGGGCGGCACAACCCGCGCGCGTCCACCAACGAGAGAGTAGACGCATGCTGAATAGCATTCACCGCTGCTGACATTCAGCGTCGTTCGGTTTGCGGCTTCCATGGACCCTGAGCGGGGTGCGCGGCCAACAATCACGGTTGCCTGCAGCTCGCGAAACATGAGGCCAAGCAACATGGAACCAGCGACATCGCCGCCAGGTGAGTCAATCACCACAACCGGACGAAGCGCGCCAGAAGCGATGTTTCGTTCATTCGCCCGCAAAAACTGCGCAAAGGCCTGAGGCGTCTCGCGCTTGATCTTGCCATTGGCCTCGATCACGAGATCGCACCGTGGCGCACATCGTGCCTCATCCATGACAGGCACAGCCCGAAAACTCATATCCGGTGGGTCAGCGGAAAATGCAGAGGCAGGAACCATGCCTGCAAACGCAAAACAAGCTGCTGCAAAAACGCGCCAAACGCCACCGGACATGAAAAACTCCACGCACTCCGGAAACGCTTACACACCGGAGCCTGAACACCATGCAACCGTTAGGGTTTCCGGTCAGTTACCATCGTGCCTGCGGAGCCCAAGAAGTGCATCCGGAAAACCCACATCTCCAGCGCGTCCATGATCTGTCCAATTGGCTGGTCGTGGCAGCCGCCGGATCGCTTCGAGACTGTCAGCATCAAACCCGCGCGCCTCGAGAAGGTCGAGCGTTCCGCGCTGGAGTTGATGCGGATCGTGGCCAGTTGGATGCGCTCTTGGTCTCTTGCGCTCCTCATCGTCCCACAACAGGCGGTCGCGCTCATGCCACCACGCCTTCATGAGGTGGCCGCCGTGCAAGTCCGGTGCAAGGCAGGGCTGTGCCTCAGGGCCTGGATTGCCAAATCCCATGGCCGTGGTGGCAAAGCGCTGTGAAAGGGCCTGCGCAAGCCTGCTGGAGGCATCCTCTCCAAGGATCACACCTGGCGGCCTGGCTTCCTGCCTGATCAGCTCAGCCAGCGCCTCGATCATCGGCTCTGCACCAGGCGATGCGGGCGCATCAGACCCGCCGGTTCCTGGCAGATCGATCTGCAACAGGTCTGCGCGCCCATTGAGGCGTTGGAGTGTTGGCCGGAGGTTTCGTCCCGCCCGATAGGGGGAGGTCAGGAGAACGATCGTTGGGCCGGGGCCCATGCACCGCCTGACCTGAATTGCCCGCCCAGCGATCATGACAAGGCGTCGCGGTTGCGGGGGAGGCGCGCAAGCCTTGATCGAACCAGCCGGCCACGCCAAGGCGAGGTCGCCAATGCGCTGAGCCCAGGCATCAATATGGGCTGGCAACACTTCCGTTTCTGTCCCTGCGGGCAAGCGTTGAAGATGCGGCAGCAGCGCATCGCCGTCACGGCAGGTGAAGCGAATGCGTGTGCTGAAGCTCTTCAGCTTCTCCGCTGTTTCATGGCGAAACGCTGCGAAGTAGCCATCGCGCCAATGCTGGCCTGCGCGCAAAATCTCCAGTGCGGCTCGATCAATCAGCTCAACGGGTGGAAAGGCGCGGGCTGAGCGCGCAGATGTTCCAACGATATTGAACGGCATGAAGACCGCACCATCGCGGGCCCGCGACCAGATCCAGGTGAGGTGCGAGCCGTCGGCCTTCACCTCAAGGTCGGGGATCGTGCCGGCAAGCCAAGTCTCCCGCTCGGCAGGGGTCAGCAGCGGCAATCCATCCGCAACAAGGCCTGAGATCAGATGAGGATGGCGTGCGCCAATCTCAAGCGCAATCTGCGCCCCGGTGTGGGCTGCATAAAACGCGGCTCCAAGGACGCCAAACCCCTCCAGGGCTTCAGCAATCGCGTCAGCAAAGTCCTCGGCATAGGGCTGTTCAAACGGCAGCGGGTCCGACCAGCCATAGCCGGGCGTATCGACCAGGATGACCGTAAAGCGATTTGAAAGACGCTCTGCCAGCGGCACCAGATCAAGGGATGAGCGCGGAGACGCATGAAGGCCGACAAGGGGTGGCCCATCGCCGAAAACCCGCAGATGGACGGCGCCGTTTCGTGTTGCAATGAGGTGGCGGCGCTCGCTGGCCATCCTCACATCCGGAACACGCCAAAGCGGGTTTCGGGAATTGGCGCGTTCAGCGTTGTGGCCAGCGCAAGCGCAACCACAGTGCGGGTTTCTGACGGCGCGATGATGCCATCATCCCAGAGCCGTGCGGTTGCAAAGTACGGGCTGCCTTCATCCTCATACTTCTGCCGGATCGGGGCCTTGAAAGCCTCTTCCTCTGCCGCAGACCACGCCCCGCCTTTCGCCTCGATCCCATCGCGGCGCACAGTTGCGAGCACGCTTGCGGCCTGTTCACCGCCCATGACCGATATGCGCGCATTGGGCCACATGAACATGAAGCGGGGCTGATAGGCGCGCCCGCACATGCCGTAGTTTCCGGCGCCAAATGAGCCGCCGATCACAACAGTGATCTTGGGGACAGCTGCACAAGCCACCGCAGTCACGAGTTTTGCGCCGTCGCGTGCGATGCCGCCGGCTTCGGCCTTTGCACCCACCATGAAGCCCGTGATGTTCTGCAGGAACAGGATCGGAACCCGGCGCTGGCAGCACAACTCCACGAAATGGGCACCCTTCTGCGCAGATTCCGAAAAGAGGATGCCGTTATTGGCGAGGATGCCGACCTGCATTCCGTGAATGCGCGCAAACCCGGTGATCAAGGTCTGTCCATAGTTCGCCTTGAACTCATGGAAGTCTGAGCCATCGACGAGGCGGGCAATGACTTCGCGGACATCATATTGCAGGGTCAGCGCCTGCGGCACGACACCATCCAGTTCCTGGACCGCAAACACCGGGTCGCGCGGTGCAATTGTATTGACCGGCGCGCGCTCAGGCGCGGGGAGCGTCGCAACAATGTCGCGCGCAAGATCGAGCGCATGATGATCATCAACGGCATAGTGGTCGGCAACGCCAGAGCGACGGGTATGAACCTCTGCGCCGCCGAGATCTTCCGCTGACACGACTTCGCCGGTTGCAGCCTTCACCAGCGGAGGGCCGCCAAGGAAGATCGTGCCCTGATTGCGCACGATGATCGTTTCATCAGACATGGCAGGGACATAGGCCCCGCCGGCCGTGCACGAGCCCATGACAACCGCAATCTGCGCAATGCCAGCGGCTGACATGCGCGCCTGATTGTAGAAGATGCGGCCGAAATGGTCGCGATCCGGAAACACCTCGGCCTGATTGGGCAGGTTGGCGCCACCCGAATCCACCAGATAGACGCATGGAAGCCGGTTCTCCGCGGCAATTTCCTGCGCCCGCAGATGCTTCTTCACGGTCATCGGATAGTAGGTGCCGCCCTTGATGGTCGCGTCATTGGCAACAATCATCACTTCGCGGCCATGGACACGCCCGATCCCGGTGATGACGCCGGCACCGTGGATATCGCCCGAATACATGCCATTGGCAGCGAGCTGTGACAGTTCGAGAAACGGGGAACCAGGGTCGATGAGGCGCATCACCCGTTCGCGTGGCAGCAGCTTGCCGCGCCCGACATGTTTCTTGCGGGCATCTTCTGTGCCGCCAAGAAAGGCTTCAGCGCGCTTCGCGCTCAATTCGGCGACGAGAGCAGCCATTGCGTCCGCATTGGCGCGAAACTCTGATGAGGCAACATTGATGGTCGACGGCAACATGGGCACAGGCAGACACCTCAATCACACGGCTTTCCATACGACTGTCTACTGAAGCCTTGCCCCGACGCAACCGTTCAGCGCACGGCGGGGAAGGCAAAGGCCTCATCAGGGATCAGCCGGACCAGCGTCTCGGCGTTGACTTCAAGGGCACTGGGTGCGCGCACACGGGCAACAACCGGCGTATCATGGCCAACGAGCAGCAGCTCGATCAGTTCCACTTCGCCAAGAAAGCGCTTGCTGCGCACGCGAGCGAGCGTTCCCGAGGGCACATTCAACGCGACACCCGTCAGCCGTACGGCTACATCAACGGCAGTGCCCGACGGGATATCTGGCGTTGCAACGGCGCCGAGCGGCGTCAGCACGGCACCGTTTTCAACGATGCCCTCAAACTGGTTGATCTCGGTAAAGAAGCGGGCCGCTGCAAGGTCGACCGGGGCTCGGTAGAGAGCTTTGGGTGTGCCGACCTGCGCCACGCGCCCCATGCGCATGAGTACGATACGATCAGCGATCCGCATCGCCTCTTCTGGATCATGCGTGACCAGGATTGCGGTTGCGCGCGTTTCGCGCAGCACAGCCAGTGTTTCATCCCGCACGCTGTCGCGCAGACGCGCATCAAGCCCCGAGAAGGGCTCATCCATCAGGAAGATCCCCGGCCGCGGCGCAATCGCGCGTGCCAGCGCAATCCTCTGCTGCTCGCCACCCGACAAGGTGTGCGGGTAGTCCTCGGCAAAGGCAGCAAGCCCGACACGATCAAGCGCTGCCCGCGCGACTCTTTCAGCGTCCGTCCGCGCAAGCGTATCAAGCCCGAACATGACGTTTGACATGATGTCGAGGTGGGGAAAGAGCGCAAAGTCCTGAAACATCAGGCCAACACCGCGCCGCTCCGGCGGCACAAACCGGGCGGGTCCTGCGACTTCGACCCCATCGATCGTCACCCGCCCGCGTGTGGGGCGCTCAAGCCCTGCGGCCAACCGCAGAAGTGTGGATTTGCCGCAGCCGCTCGGGCCCAGAAGGCATACGATCTCGCCTGGCTTGACCGCGATGGACACGTCTGAGACAGCGTCGAGCACTCCGTAGCGGTGCGATATCGCTTCAAAAGCGAGCGCGCGGGGAATGGCAGCGCCGGCTTTGCCTGCTGGGCGCGTGAGTGTCGTGCTTCCGGTGGTCAAGCCTTCGTCTCCCCGGTGCCCGCCTCGGGCGGCACCTCATCTTCCGCCTGCAAAAGCGGGCCGAGCAGGTCTTCCGGCTCCAGCGGATCTTCATCTGGGCCGAGGGTTGGATCATCCGATGGCATCGGGATTGCAACCCCAGGCGGCAGGCGACCGTCGAACAAGCCTGCACCTTTCAACTCGTCAAGGCCCGGCAGATCGGCCACGCGGTCGAGCCCGAAATGGATCAGGAAATCCGGTGTGGTTCCATAGGTGACCGGGCGGCCAGGCGTCCGCCGGCGTCCGCGCGGGCGCACCCATCCCGTTTCGAGCAGGACATCAAGGGTTCCGCGTGCTGTTGCAACGCCACGGATCTCTTCAATCTCTGCGCGTGTGACAGGCTGATGATAGGCAATGATCGAGAGCGTTTCGAGTTGCGCGCGCGACAGTTTCTTGCGCTCGAGCGTTTCATCCCTGAGCAGCGGGGCGAGGTCATCCGCCGTTCGGAATGTCCAGCGCCCGGCAATGCGCCTGAGTTGCACACCGCGCGCGGCATATTCGTGGATCAACTGTTCAAGCACGTCGATGACATCAACGCCTTCGGGAATCTTTGATGCAAGACGCGCATCATCCAACGGCTCGGCGGCCTGAAACAGCATGGCCTCCACGATCCGCTTGGCTTGTGCAAAGGCATCAAGATCGGTTGGTACTTCGAACAGGTCGAGAGGGATGCGTGCCTTCATGTCAGCCATTGCCACCTCCGTCCGCAGGTGCCTGGCGGGCGCGAACCCAGATCGGCTGGAAGGCCCCGTCCTGGCGCAACTCCATAACCCCTTCGCGTGCAAGTTCCAGGGAGGACGCAAAACTCGATGCCATGACACTGGTCCGCATGTCTTCTGGAACAGCATAGGTCATGAGATAGCTGTCAAGGCGCGTCCAGTCGACGGCAAGGCCGGTCAGGCGCTGGAGCGCCGCGCGCGCGTCAGCAAGCGACCAGACCTGCCGCTTTGCCAGTGTCACACGCGCAAGGGCATGGCGTTGACGTTGTGAGGCGTAGGCCGCCAGCACGTCGTTCAGTGTATCAAGCCAAACTGGCGTTGATGTTGCAGCGATCCCCTCGGGATTGCCGCGATGAAACACATCAAGCCCGGTGCGCGGTCTTGCCATCAAGAGCTGGCCGGCTCTACGAACGGCATCAAGCACCTGAAGCCGCGCTGTCAGCGCTTCGGCAAGCTCAACACCGCTCGGCTCTTCGTCGCTTGTGGGTTCGGGCAACAGCAGGCGGCTTTTCAGATAGGCAAGCCACGCAGCCATCAGCAGATAATCGGCCGCAAGTTCCAGCCGGATCTTGCGGGCTTCCTCGACAAAGGCGAGGTACTGCACGGCAAGGGCGAGAATGGAAATCTTGTTCAGATCGACCTTTTGCTGGCGCGCCAGCACAAGCAGCACGTCCAGAGGCCCTTCATAGCCATCGACATCGACAACCAGAACCGGATCAGACTCCGAGCGCTCATCAAAGAAGTCGTCAGGCCGGCCCTGTGGGGTGCGACGCACAACCATGGCTTATGCAACAGCAGGATTGACCGGGCGATAGCTGCCGGCCTGACCAACACTGTCGAGGTGACGCAACAACCGATTGCTGGCGTCCGCGCGATCAAACCGCTGTGGCTTGCGCAGGCGTCCTGCAATCGCAGCCTCGCACCGGCGCAAGGCATCCCCGGTCAGTTCCGGGGTTCCTTCGGCAGCGGCTGTCATCTCGGCGAGATCGCCGGAGCAATGCAGGACGAGATCGCATCCCGCCTTGATGGCCCGACGCGCACGCTCGTTGAACGGGCCGCCGAGCGCCTTCATGCCGATATCATCCGACATCAGCGCACCATCAAACCCGATGGCCCTGCGAATGACGTCCTTGATCATCGTTCTTGAGGTGGTCGCGGGTTCGTCCGGATCAATCGCCGAATAGACCACATGGGCCGTCATCGCCATCGGCGTATCCTTCAGCGCCCGGAAGGGTGCGAAGTCGCTCTCTTCAAGCTCTGCGCGCGGCGTATCGACGACCGGCAGTTCGAGATGGCTGTCAGCGCGCGAGCGACCATGGCCGGGGATATGCTTCATCACCGTCATCACACCGCGGCTGTGAAGCCCGTCGCGCTTGGCGCGTCCCAGCGCAGCGATAATGCCGGGATGGCGCGAAAACGCCAGGGCGCCGAGCACCGAGTGGGCAGCGGGCATGGCAAGGTC
>JAIYEB010000173.1 GCA_027487195.1 Hyphomicrobiales bacterium
ACAAGGTCAAGATGCGTGCCGGGCCGCAGCCAATGGCCATGAACGAGTGGCGTTGGTGACATGGTCGCACAAGACACGATGTCGGCCCCGCGCACGGCCGCCTCAAGGTCCGTTGTCACGCGGACATCAAAGGGCAGTCCCGCAAGGCGCGCGGCAAGCGCCTCGGCCCCTGCTGTGTTGCGGTTCCAGAGGGTGACCTCGGAAATGGGGCGCACAGACGCGTGGGCGAGCACCAGGAAGCGCGAGAGCGCGCCCGCACCGACCATGACCAGCTTAGAGGCATCAGCGCGCGCCAGGCGCCTTGCAGCGAGCGCAGAGGCCGCTGCCGTGCGCCACAGCGTAATGCGCGGTCCGTCCATCAGGCACAGCGGCTCACCATTGTCGCTGTCGTAGAGAACGTAGACACCAACGACGGAAGGCTTTCCCTTGCCCGGATTGTCGGGAAACACCGACACGATCTTTGTTCCAAGGAAACGCCGGACCGCACTTTCACCGGTCCATGCCGGCATCAGCAGCATCGTCGCCGTCGGCGCGTTGCCGCGCGCAATGTCATGGTGATGGCGCACAGGCGTGACGATATCCGCCGCAAACGCCTTTTCGAGTGCCGGCACAAGCGCCGGGAACGTCAAAAGCCGGTCTATATCAGCCGCCGAGACCGTCCGGATCATGTCAGCGCGGCACCGGCAGGGCAGCGACGCCCGCCGCGGGTGGCGTAGCAGCCGCCTCCGCCTTCATGCGCTGCACGTCTCCCGTCAGGCGCTCGGCCTTGCGGCGCTCCTCGCGATACGCCCGGCGATACTTGCGCTGTGTGTTCCAAACGATGAACCCGCCGGCAATGCTGCCAAACGCAAATGCAGCGAGAAGACCGACAAACACCGGAACCTGGATGCCATCAACGACCGAGCTTGGTTCAAACGGGTTCCAGCTCAGCGTCAGCGGATGGCGATTGGCGACGCCCAGCGCCACCACGACGAGTATCAGCGGCAACCAGACCAGCCATGTCAGAATTCGGCGCATCACAGCGTGTCTCCGCCCGTCTACTCGTCGTCGTTCAATCGGATGCGCATATCCTTGCCGGTCTTGAAGAACGGCACAACCTTCTGGTCGACAGCGACCTTCTCGCCCGTACGCGGGTTGCGACCCGTGCGCGATGGGCGCTTCTTGACGGAGAATGCTCCAAAGCCACGAAGCTCGACTCGATCGCCGCGCGTCAGCGCGTCTGTGATCTCATCAAGGATCGCATTGACGACGAGTTCGACGTCACGCTGATAGAGGTGCGGATTTTGCGCGGACACACGCAGCACGAGTTCAGATTTTATCATTCGGAATCAAACCTTACGGGGGAGCAGCGGGTTTATTGCAGATCGAGGCGAGGGTGCCAAAGCGAGACCAGACCGTCAAGGCGGGCTTCCGGATCAGAGAGCGCCGGCAGCCAGGATGAGGGAACACCAAGACTGTGGGCTGCGGCAAGGGCTACTTGTGGCAGGAAGCCCTGGACGCCTTCACGGCGCGGGCGATATTCAACAAGGCTGAGGCTGCGCGGCACGCTGCGCTCACGCTGCAGCCAGTCTCTGGCTGTCGTGACATCGCCAACCGCGTCGACAAGTCGGTTCGTCACTGCCTGCCGACCGGTCCAGACGCGGCCATCGGAGACCTGGGCCATGGCCGCATCATCAAGACCGCGCCGTGACTTCACAAGGTCGGTAAACCAGACATAGGTATCGAGAATGCTCTGGCGAAGCGCTGCACGCGCTTCTTCGCTCGTCGGCGCGAATGGTGAGGGCGTCGCCTTCAGCGGCGTTGACTTCACTTCATCAAAGCGGATGCCAAGGCGCGAAAGCATGTCGGAGAGATCCGCCCACTGCACAATCACGCCGATCGAGCCAACGAGGGACGTTTGTTGCGCAATGATATGGTCGGCACCGATCGCGGTAATGTAGGCACCTGATGCCCCAAGCGATCCGATTGTCGCAACCACAGGCTTTCGTTCGGCAACACGGCGCATCGCGGCATGGATGGCTTCGGAGGCGGCAGCAGATCCGCCCGGTGAATCGATTTCGACCAACAGCGCCTTGGCATTCGAAGATCGTGCCACGCGATCAAAGGTTTCAAGCAATTGCCGGTCTGGCAGGATCATGCCGGCGACGCGAATCCGCGCGACATGTTCACTTTCTGCAACCACCAGACCCGTTTGACGCGCGGCAAAGACACCGCCGGACAGAAGCGCTGCGATAACAGCCAATGCGGTCAGGACACGCCAGACCGTTACCTGCTTGCGCAGGCGGCGTCGGTCGACCATCAGATCAGCGTCCAGCGACATGGGCCACTCCGGCTTGGGACTTGTGCGTTATCACGGCTCTTGCCGGATCGGAAAGTCAGCATAGCGCTTATATCTACGTGGCATAGCGCCTATATCTATGGCGAACCGTCCTTGACACGCAGTTCCCCTCATGGTCCGTGCCAAGGACATCTGGAAGGTGCCATGTCTGTCTACCTCGACTTTGAACGCCCCGTTGCCGAACTTGACGCCAAGATCCTTGAACTCAAGGCGTTCTCCAGCAGCGCTACCACGACCGTTGCCATTCAGGACGACGTGGCGCGCCTTGAGCAAAAGGCTGAAGCGGCTCTACGCGATCTCTACACAAAGCTGACGCCTTGGCAGAAGGCACAGGTCGCGCGCCATCAGGACCGCCCGCACGCACTCGACTATGTCGCCGCCTTGATCGAGGACTTTACCCCTCTGTCCGGCGATCGTGCCTTTGCCGACGATGCGGCAATCGTTGCAGGCCTCGGGCGGTTTCGCGGGCGCTCCGTGTGTGTTTTGGGTCAAGAGAAGGGTTCGGACACCGAAACCCGGATCAAGCACAATTTTGGCATGGCGAGGCCGGAGGGCTATCGCAAGGCCGTTCGACTGATGGAAATGGCCGGTCGCTTTGGGCTGCCTGTGGTGACGCTTGTTGATACGGCCGGCGCCTACCCGGGCATCGACGCGGAAGAGCGCGGCCAGGCAGAAGCGATCGCACGCTCAACCGATGCCGGACTCTCGCTTGGCACGCCAAGTGTGGCGGTGATCATCGGCGAGGGCGGCTCTGGTGGCGCCATTGCGATTGCGACAGCCAACCGGGTCTTGATGCTGGAGCATGCAATCTACTCCGTCATTTCGCCGGAAGGGGCAGCGTCCATTCTCTGGCGGGATTCGACCCGCGCGCAAGACGCGGCAACGAACATGAAGATTACAGCCCAGGACCTGAAGCGCCTTGGAGTGATCGATCAGATCGTTCCGGAGCCGCTTGGCGGCGCACATCGCGACCGCGATGACGTGTTCCGTTCGGTCGGTGATGCCGTCGAAGCCTCGCTTGCATCACTCGATGGTTTGCCGCCCGAGGAAATCCGGCGTCAGCGTCGCGAGAAGTTCCTGGCGATCGGGCGCAATTTGTGACGGCTGCCCTGCGGATCGGAGCAGGGGCGGGCTTCTCGGCAGACCGTTTCGAACCCGCAGTTGACCTTCTTCGGCGTGTCAAACTCGACGTCATCGTGTTCGAGTGCCTCGCAGAGCGAACCATCGCCCTTGGCCA
>JAIYEB010000218.1 GCA_027487195.1 Hyphomicrobiales bacterium
AGACGCACGCGACGTGGTCTTCACCGGAGCTTCACCAGCCCCCATCAGCGAGCGGATGGCGGTTGGTGCGGTATAGAAGATGTTGACCTTGTGCTTGTCGACGACCTGCCAGAAGCGGGACACGTCGGGATAGTTCGGCACACCCTCAAACATCAGCGTGGTCGCGCCGTTCGCCAGCGGGCCATAGACAATGTAGGAATGGCCCGTGACCCAGCCGACATCGGCCGTGCACCAGTAGATGTCGCCATCCTGGTAGTCGAAGACATACTTGTGGGTCATCGAGGCGAACACGAGATAGCCGCCCGTCGTATGCATCACGCCCTTCGGCTTACCGGTCGAGCCTGAGGTGTAGAGGATGAACAGGGGGTCTTCCGCATTCATCTCAACCGGCGGGCAATGGCTGGAAACCTTGGCCGCTTCCTCATGATACCAGCGGTCGCGACCTTCCTGCATGGTCACATGCCCGCCCGTATGGCGAACGACGAGAACGGTCTTGATGCCGCCCTTCACCTTGCCATCGGCGACATCGACATTCTTTTTCAGATGGACCGACTTGCCGCCGCGAAGCCCTTCGTCAGCCGTGATCACGAGCTTTGAATCGCAATCCTCGACACGGTTTGCCAGGCTGTCCGGCGAGAAGCCGCCAAAAACGATGGAGTGCACAGCCCCGATCCGCGCGCACGCCAGCATGGCGTAGGCCGCCTCGGGGATCATTGGCAGATAGATGGTGACCCGGTCGCCCTTCTGGACGCCGTTGGCCTTCAGCACGTTCGCGAAGCGACAGACTTCCGTGTGCAATTCACGGTACGTGATGTGCTTCGAGACCGAGGGATCGTCTCCCTCAAAGATGATTGCGACCTGGTTCGAGCGGGTGGCGAGATGGCGGTCAATGCAGTTGTAGGAGACGTTGGTTGTCCCGTCCTCGTACCACTTGATCGAGACATTGCCTGGAGCATAACTCGCGTTCTTGACGATGCTGTAGGGCCTGAACCAATCGATCCGCTTGCCATGCTCGCCCCAGAAGGCTGATGGGTCGGATACCGACGCGCGATACATCGCTTGATAGGTCTCATCATTTACAAGCGCGCGGCTCTGCCAGGATGCAGATACCGGATAAACCTTCTCGGTCATTCATTTCCCCTCTGTGATTCTCATGTTTCCAGGCTCGATTGACGTTGAAGGCGCAACCGTTTGCGAAATCAGAGTAACGATGGCGCGGGCGCGCGTCCATCCGCACCCTTCGTTCATCCAACTCTAGACAACAGACCGGGTCTGATACCAGCGCGCGAGCTTTGCAAGGCCCTCTTCAGCGGTCTCAACCGGAAGCCAGCCGGTTTGGCTCGAAAAATCCGAAGCATCGACCTCAAGGGTTCCGATCAGGCGTTCCACCAGGGCTGAGGTCCCCGTGAGCTTTCCGGCAAGGTTGAAAGCAAAAACCGGAACCGGCAGCTGGATGGGTGAGCGCCCGAGTTGTGCCGCGAGCACGCTGGTCAGGTCCCGCGTCGAGAGCGTCTCGCGATCCGCCAGCAGATAGGCCTTGCCCACGGTCTCCGAGCGAAAGATCGCGGTTGAAACGGCAGAAGCAAGGTTATCGACCGATATCAGACTGCGTCGGTTCCGGATCAGGCCAAATGGCAGGGCTGGCAGCCTCGCCACAGCATCGACGAGCTTCAGCATGTTGGCGCGCACTCCCGGCCCATAGACCAGCGGTGGGCGCAGGATCGTCAACCCGATCCCGGTCTGCATCGCCGTGCGCGCCAGCGCATCTTCTGCGGCAACCTTCGAGCGGGCATAGACATCATCAGGGTTGAACGGGTCGTCGGGATGAAACGGCCTGCCGGGCACGCTGGCCTCACCATGGACCTTGACCGACGAGATGAACACAAAACGCCGCGCGCCGCGCCGCGCGGCAGCATCGAGCAAGGCAACAGCCGCATCGGCGTTGATCGAGCGCACCACGCTCTCATCCGCAAAGCGCGCATCGGGAACGTGCGCGCGCGCCGCCGTATGCACGACGACTTCGACCCCCGACAGGAACGGACGCCAATCCGTGATGGCTTCGATGGGGCCGGTGGCAACAGCCTCGACGCCGGGAACGGCGAGGCTTGCGTCGGGCGAGCGCGTCAGGGCGCGGACCTGGTGGCCGCTGCCTCTGAGATAAGCGACGATGGTGCGGCCAATGAATCCATTGGCACCTGTGACCGCAACCAGCATCGAATCGCTCCGCTCTTTCCGCACGCGCTGAACATTACTAAACAACGGGTATGGCGCAGTCCCCGGCCTCCTGGCCATCCCTTCCAATCGACAAGGTCCTGCCTGAGCTACTCCAAACGCTCGCGGACGCCAACACTGCGATTCTTGTCGCAGATCCCGGCGCCGGCAAGACAACCCGCGTGCCTCTGGCGCTGATCGAGGCGCCCTGGCGGCGTGAGGGGCGGATCATCGTGCTTGAGCCACGCCGGCTCGCGGCGCGGGGTGCCGCCGCGCAAATGGCGCGTCTTCTTTCTGAGGAGGTTGGCGACACGGTTGGCTATCGCGTGCGCCTTGAAGCCAAGGTGTCGCGCCGCACGCTGGTCGAGGTCGTCACGGAAGGCGTCTTCACCCGCATGGTGGTGGAGGATCCTGAACTCACAGGCGTCGCCGCCGTCCTGTTTGACGAGTTTCATGAACGCTCGCTCGACGCTGACCTGGGCCTTGCCTTTGCACGCGATGTTCAGCTCGCGCTGAGACCGGATCTGAGGATCCTCGTCATGTCGGCAACCCTTGATGCGGCGCGCGTATCCGATGTGCTGGGTCATGCGCCTGTTGTGCGCTCCGAGGGGCGGGCCTTTCCGGTTGAAACACGATATGCCGGCCGCGACCGGGCGCTTCGCATCGAGGATGACGTGGCGCGGGTTGTGCGCCGCGCCATGGAGCGCGATCAGGGCTCCGTTCTGGCCTTTCTGCCCGGTGCCGGCGAGATCGAGCGGTGCGCCCGCACCCTGTCCGCAAGCATGCCAGCCGATATTGAGGTTGCGCCGCTTTATGGTGCGCTCGACATCG
>JAIYEB010000337.1 GCA_027487195.1 Hyphomicrobiales bacterium
CAAACCAGGCGATCATCCTGCGTGACCCGATGCCATAAAGGATAACGGCGACTGCGATGATGAGAAGGGTGGCGCTAAGCGTGAAAGACATGCGTGACCGTCGCAGGCTCCGATAATGCGGCACAATTGGGCAAAACACCGTGAGGCATTTGGTCTTTGTTGCAAAGATCAGGAGCGGTCCTGATCTCAGCCTTCTGTCGCATGTCCACAGCTTGCCGACTGTTTATGGGCGTCCTGCGCAGGAAGCTTTGTTGACTTTGCGACTGGAAGGCGAAAACACAGGGGGCAGTCGTCTCGTTCTGCTTCCCGAAGAATATCATGTGCCCCTGGAGTTGGTCGTTTCTGGAGGTTTTCATGCCCGCGCTAACATCTCCTGCCGCGTTTCCGATCCTTCTATTGGTTGTGTCCAACCTGTTCATTGCATTGGCCTGGTACGGTCACCTCAGATTCAAGGAAGTGCCGCTGAACTCGGTCATTCTCGTATCCTGGGGCATGACATTTTTCGAGTATTGCCTCGCGGTCCCTGCGAACCGGATCGGCCATGAGGTTTATTCAGCTGCCGAGCTGAAAACGATCTAGGAAGTGATCACACTCGTGGTTTTCGCATTGTTCTCGGTGGTCTATCTCAAGGAGCAGCTCACATGGAACCATGCCATCGGCGTTACGCTGATTGCGGCGAGGGCCTTCTGCATTTTTCAGAAGAGCTGAAACCACCAGCGCGTTGAATGCCTTTGAAGGAAGCAGCCAGCGCTGATGTTGACACAGGCGCGTCAAGGACCAAACTGCGCTTTGTGCGCGTCTCCGCTCGACAGCGTGGCCTTTCTCGGTAAGCTCTTGAGCGAACAACAACCGGGGGGAGTGACCAATGGGTCTGTTCAGTTTCGTGAAAAGCATCGGCAACAAGCTGTTCGGCGCAAGTGAAGCGCAGGCGGCAACTGCCGAAACGCTTCAAAAGGAAGTCGCCGCGAGTGGCCTTGGCGGGTCTGGCGTCCAGATCGCTGTCGATGGCGATACCGTGAAGGTCTCGGGCAACGCCATGAGCCAGGAAGAGGCGGAGAAGATCATCCTCGCGCTTGGCAACACGGTTGGTGTGGCGCAGGTCTCTTCAGAACTGATGATCAACAATCTTCCGGTCGCTGAGCCGAAATTCTACACGGTTCAAAAGGGCGACACGCTCTGGGCCATTGCCGAGAAGCATTACGGCAAGGGTAAGGGCGCGAAATACACCGATATCGTCAAGGCCAACACGCCGCCGGTGAAGAACCCCGACCTGATTCAGCCGGGCTGGGTGCTGCGGATTCCGCCTCTGGCTTAAGCGGCTTTGGCGCCCGGCTTTGGATCGGGCAGGCTGAAACGTTCATGGCAGCGCCGTTTTGATGAAATCAGAACGGCGCTGTAAGTCATTGATTTATCGCATGTACTGCCACAAGACCGGCTTCCGCTTGTGCGCAACATGCCATGGGGCTCAAGCGGAAAAGCTTCAGCCCTTTTCCTTTGGCGTGTCGGCAAGTCCGCCCCATTCGGCCCAGGACCCATCATAGAGCCTGAAGCCCTTGGCTCCGGCGACTTCGAGCGCCAGACCAACGGTTGCGGCCGATACGCCAGATCCGCATGTCGTAATGACCGGCTTTGTGATGTCGACGCCGGCATCGGTCATGATCTTCTGGATTTCGGGTTTGGTCTTCATCTTGCCGTCCGCCAGAAGCGAAGTGAACGGCACGTTGAAGGCACCGGGCATGTGCCCGGCAGCAAGGCCCGGGCGCGGCTCCGGCACATCCCCTCTGAAGCGGTCGGCCGGGCGGGCATCCACCACCTGGATCGGGCCCTCGAGCGCCTTTGCGACATCATCAAGGGCTGCCACCGCGCCAGCGTCAAACCGTGCCATGAAGCGCGCTGGCCGGCGCGGAGCCGGAGGACCGTCCTCCACAGGGCGCCCCTCAGCCTTCCAGGCCGGGAAACCGCCGTCGAGAATGAACACCCGCTCCATTCCAAACACGCGGAACGTCCACGCCACGCGCGGGGCGGAGAATAGGCCTGCCCCATCATAGACAATGACGGAAGCGCCAGCACCAATGCCCATGGCGCCAACCGCGGCGGCAAAGTCCGCTGCCTTCGGCAACATGTGCGGGAGCTGCGATGACGTGTCCTTGATGCCGTCGAGGTCGAAATGAACGGCGCCGGGAATGCGCGCGGCGAGGTACTCGGCCTTGCCATCGCGGTTCATCGTCGGCAGGTACCAGGACGCATCAACGATCACGAGGTCGGGTGCATCAAGATGGTCCTGAAGCCACTGGGTCGAGCGAAAAAGCGCTGCGCGGTCGGTCGGCATGGTGTGCTCCTTAAGCCGAGGTGAGCGCGATCCGAACCCTGCGGTTCCTCGCGCCCTTGCTTTCGATCTTGGTGATCTCAATACGGCCGATCTCGCCGGTCGTTGCGACATGGGTGCCACCGCAAGGCTGCAGATCGAGGCCATCGATCTCGACCAGACGGATCGTTCCCGTGCCGCGCGGCGGCTGCACCAGCATGGTCTTCACGAGGCCCGGGTTTGCATCAAGTTCGGCATCGGTAATGTAGCGCGTGCTGACGGTTCGGTTGAGCCCGACAAGGCGGGCGAGCTCCGCCACCGCAGCCTCGCGGTTGATGTCACTGCCTTCGGGGATGTTGAAATCAAGCCGCCCTTCCGCAGTGCCAATCGATCCGCCCGTCACCGCATAGGGAAACACAACGGAGACGAGATGGAGCGCTGTGTGCGCACGCATCATGGCATAGCGACGGTCCCAATCGAGCGTGATGATCGCGCTGTCACCTGGCTTGACCGTATGGCCGGGCTCCGCCGGGATATGAAAGATCGCAGTGCGATCAGGGCCGTAGACAGCGTTGCTGATGGCAATGTCCTGGCCGCCGACTGTCAAAATCCCGCTATCGCCGGGTTGTCCGCCGCCCTGAGCGTAGAACACGGTCTGATCAAGCTCGATCCCGCCCTCGTCCGAGATCGAGACGACCGTCGCAGGCGTTGACTTCAGGTAGGCATCATCACGAAACAGGAAGCGCGTTGGCATTTTTGTCTCCACATCCGAGGAAGTGGCACGTCATCGGGCCAAGGGAAAGAGCCCTGTCGGCTGTTCGACCCGTAAATCAACCGGAAGGCCGCGGCGCATGCTGCGCAGGTTCAAGAGCCAGATCTATGAATTCCGGCTTCAAACACAGGCTTGGCACCGCAATTTGCGCTGCAAAAGGCCAAAGCCGCCCTAGGCGACGCGCACCCGCTCTGCGCTGAGGTCGCAGTCAAACAGCACTTCATCGCCCAGAAGGTGTGGGCGTGTGCTTGGCCGGCGCGCCTTGTCCATCACGTCAATCGCAGGAAGCGACAGGCCATTGCGGCCAGCCCCGATGATGACGGGTGCGACAATCACGTGAAGGCGATCAAGGCAGCCGGTTTCCAGGAAGCGCGAGACCGTGTGTGCACCGCCCTCCAGAAGAACGCGCCTGAACCCAAGCGTGCGCAGAACACGCAGGATTTCAATCGGCTGGATCGAGCCACAGGCCATCAGCGGCAGCTCAACCACCTCGACGCCCTTCGGAATATCCGGGCGGCGGGCAACACCTGTGATGATAACGCGGCGCAATCCGTCTTCACGGAAGATCTTGGAATCCCCTGGCAGGCGCCCGCGCGGGTCAATCACAACGCGCGCCGGGCTTGGTCCATCCACAAGCCGCGTGTTGAGCATGGGGTCGTCATAGACCGCCGTCCCGACGCCAACCATCACCGCATCCACAACAGCCCGCAACCGGTGCAGGTGTTTGAGGCCGGACTCACCGTTGATCCATTTGGAATGGCCGGTCACCGTCGCAATGCGCCCATCCAACGACTGGCCGAGTTGGCCAAC
>JAIYEB010000191.1 GCA_027487195.1 Hyphomicrobiales bacterium
CGCAGAGGCTTTCAACGCGTGGTCTGGGCCGGGACGAGCCGCGGGACACTGCGCATCGGCCAGGCTTTGCCAGGGGTTTCCGGAGCGGGCAGACCGGATGCAATTGTGCTCACGGCCAGTTTTTTCGATCCCCTCCAGCAGAATGTCCAATCCCTGCTTGGATCGCCCTCGGTGTTGCCGCCGACCCTTGTGATTCATCATCGACAGGACGGTTGCCGTCTCACGCCTCCCTTAGGTGTGAACGCATTTTCCGAATGGGCGGGTGCAAGAGCCCGGATTGTCTGGATTGACGGCGGAACTGATGCCGGCGACCCGTGCCAAGCGGCGGGATTTCATGGTTTTCGTGGTCGCGAAGGCCAAATGGTTTCAGCAATTGCCGGGTTTGCCAGACGATAACCCTGCCCTGGCTATGCCCCCTCACCCGGCGGCCAGAAGCGCATCCCGATATTGCCGGCCATCCGTTCAATCGCCTTGAACAGGAACGCGCGTTCGGACACTGAAAATCCGGACATGGCGGCCTCATACTCCGCAACCGCGTGGGGCAGCATATCGGCATAGGCTGCCCGGCCTTTCGCCGTGAGATAGACGGTCACGCGCCGCTGGTCCCCGTCATCACTGCGCCGCTCGATCAGGCCTGCGCTGTCGAGTTGGGCTGCGAGACGGCTGGCGGTTGGCTGCGGCAGCACAGCCGCTTCAGCGAGTTGGTTGATGCTTGCCCCATCATGCGTGACGAGGATGGCCACGATGCGCCAATCCTGAAGAGAATACCCTGTCGCCCGCAGCCGCTCGGTGAGGTTGCGGTTCAGTTGAACCAGGAGCCGGTTCATCAGGTATGGGAGCAGGTCCTCGATGCTCGTCGCGAGGCCATCCCGATCCCTGTCGAGCTTGTCCGCATGGATACGGGCAGGGTCTGCCATGAAGTGTCCCCATCATTGAAACCAACGACAGACCCTTTGAAACACTCAACGACCGCTGTGTCGATATGGGCAAACATCCTGATATTCAATTCATTTGATTATAATTCCAGGTCGCGTTAGCCTCGGCTTGATTGGGATTTTGTTCGTATCGCGCGCGCCATACGACAGATCCTTTCGCGTCTGGTCGAGGTGGGGATGGCAGAGCGCTCATTTGCGGAAGAGGTAAAGTCGTTGCGCCTTGGTGCGGGCGAGACCTTTCATGGCGAGGGCATCCTGGCCATTACCAAGGCCCTGCTCCAATCCGGCGTTTCCTATGTCGGCGGGTATCAGGGCGCGCCGATTTCGCATCTGATGGATGTCCTTTCGGATGCAAACGACATTCTTGAGAGCCTTGGCTGCCATTTCGAAAGCTCTGCTTCAGAAGCCACCGCAGCGGCGATGCTCGCAGCCTCGGTCCATTATCCGCTGCGCGGCGCCGTCACCTTCAAGTCGACCGTTGGCACCAACGTTGCCTCGGACGCCCTCGCCAACCTTGCCTCGGGTGGCGTGCGTGGCGGTGCGCTGATCATTGTCGGGGAAGATTACGGCGAAGGCTCCTCGATCATGCAGGAGCGCTCACATCCCTTTGCGATGAAGAGCCAGATCTGGCTCCTGGATCCACGCCCTGATCTGCCAAAAATCGTCGACATGGTCGAAAAGGGGTTTGAGCTTTCGGAAATCTCGAACACGCCGGTCATGCTGCAGGTCCGGATCCGCACCTGCCATGTCACCGGCTCCTTTGTCACCAAAGACAATGTGCGCCCGACATTCACGCTTCGGGATGCGCTGGAAAACCCTGTCAGGGATGTCAACCGCATCGTGTTGCCGCCGGCAAGCTACCTTCATGAGAAGGAAAAAATCGAGAAGCGTTGGCCAGCAGCCGTTGATTACATCAAGCGCAATGGCCTGAACGAAATCATGCCAGGCGATGTCAGTGACATCGGCATCATCTGTCAGGGTGGAATGTACAACACCTTGATGCGCGCGCTCGAACTGCATGGCCTTGCCGATGCGTTCGGCCAGTCGCGCCTGCCGATCTATTGCATGAACGTCACCTATCCGCTGATCGATGACGAACTGTTGGCCTTCTGCGCGAGCAAGTCTGCGATCTTGATGGTCGAGGAAGGCCAGCCCGAGTTTCTTGAGCAAGCGGTCGCAACCATTTTGCGCCGCGCTGATCTGCAGACCCGGATTTTCGGCAAGGACGTCTTGCCAATGGCCGGGGAATACACCGGCGCCGTGATGCGCGATGGGGTTGGCAAATTCCTGCGCGCTGCCAAGCCCGAACTTGTGCCGGGCGGCACCGGGGCACCATCAGGCGACAACCGCCTGAAGGCGGCCATGGCGGCGCTCGACGGCCAGGTTCATGCACGCCCGCCGTCATTCTGCACGGGATGCCCGGAACGCCCGATCTTCACGGCCATGAAGCTGGTTGAGCGCGAGCTTGGGCCCCACCATGTCAGTTGCGACATTGGCTGCCACCTCTTCTCGATCCTGCCGCCGTTCAACCTCGGCGCGACGACCATGGGCTATGGCCTTGGCGGCGCGGGCGCTGCAGCGTTCAACACGGTGGCCAGCAAAAAGCCCATCGCCATCATGGGAGATGGCGGGTTCTGGCATAACGGGCTCGTTTCCTCGGTTGGAAACGCCGTGTTCAACCGTTCGGACATGGTCATTGTCGTTGTCGACAATGGATATTCGGCAGCCACCGGCGGCCAGGACATTCTGTCGTCCCATCATCCAAACCCGATGAGAAACACCCAGAACGCCATTGAGACCGCGGCGCGCGGCGTTGGTGTCACCTGGGCAAAGACGATCACGAATACCTATGATCTGAAGACCATGACGGCGACCTTGCGTGAGGCGCTGACATCGCAGGAACGCGGGCCCAAGGTCATCGTTGCCCAGTCCGAGTGCATGCTGAACAAGCAGCGGCGCGTGAAGCCAAAGATCGCTGCGGCGATCGGTCGGGGCGAGCGCATCGTGCGCCAACGCTACGGGGTCGATGCCGATACGTGCACGGGCGATCATTCGTGCATCAGGCTTTCGGGATGTCCGTCCCTGACGATTGCGCCCAATCCCGACCCGCTGCGCAAGGACCCTGTCACACAGGTCATCAACTCCTGCGTTGGCTGCGGTCTTTGCGGTGAGGTTGCCCATGCGGCGATCCTTTGCCCGTCCTTTTATCGGGCTGAAGTGATCAACAACCCGACGGGCTGGGATCGGTTCCGCCACAGGGTCCGCGCAACAGTCATTGGCTGGTTTCAGGCGCGCCAGAACCGGCGTCTTGAAGCGCGGCGTCTTGCGGTTGCGAGGTCCTGATGGCTGATGGAGCCACCCCCCCCGCGGTCGTTCGCGCCATCCGGATTGCTGTCCTCGCCATGGGCGGCGAAGGTGGCGGCGTCCTTGCTGGCTGGATTGAGGACATGGCACGCCATGAGGGGTACCTTGCGCAGGTGACCTCGGTGCCAGGCGTTGCGCAGCGCACCGGCGCGACGATCTACTACATCGAGCTCTTTCCGCTTGCCGAGGTCGAGCGCGTTGGCCGCCGGCCCGTGCTCGCCTTGATGCCGGTTCCAGGCGATGTCGACATCGTCGTTGCATCTGAACTCATGGAAGCGGCACGCGCGGTCCAGCGCGGGATTGTAACGCCCGATCGAACAACGCTGGTCCTTTCCACAAACCGCGTTTTTGCGATGACCGAGCGACTTGCCATGAGCGATGGTCGTTCAGACGACAAGGCCTTGTTTGACGCGGCTCGCACGGCCGCGCGGTCCTGTGTGTCGGCGGATCTGGCGCTCATTGCGGAGCGGACCGGATCAGTGATCTCTGCGGCCCTGTTCGGTGCCCTTGCGGCTTCAGCCGCCCTTCCCTTTGGGCGCGCAGCCTTTGAGGCCACGATCGAGCGCGGTGGCGTCGGGGTCAAGGCATCAAAGCGCTGCTTTGCAGCCGCTTTTGCCGCTGCAAGTGGCGAAGATGTCGCCTCAGCCGTGGCAGCAACTGCTGTGTTGCCGCCGCCATTGCCTGTCGGTGCAGGGCTTTC
>JAIYEB010000125.1 GCA_027487195.1 Hyphomicrobiales bacterium
AAATCCCCGCGAAGGCAATGTGCAAGGCGCCCGGTCGCATGGGAATGCCCCGCCCTGCCGGAACATCGATCCGGTTGAGCACGCTCTCCCCACGTCGAAGCGTTACGCTTGAGGCCAACGCCATTTCGACACGCAGGAGCGCATCGGCAGGTCCTGATGCAAGCGACAGCGGTACGAACCCCTGTGTCGCCGGTCCCGCCAACGGCAACATCCAGGCATGGCCAATCGACAGCGCGCCAGCCCGGTAGCTGTGGGCAGAAGCCGGCAAGGGCACGGCAATGAGACCGAAGGTAACGACCCTGCGCGAGATCATGGAAGCCGCTTCTCCGGAGAATGGCACAGATCAGCGACAAGACATTGATCGCAAACCATTCCCCTGGCTTTGCAAATGTAGCGCCCATGCAGGATCAACCAGTGATGGACATGGCGCAGATCAGCGTCCGGAACGACCCCGGTCACCGCTTTCTCCAGTTGCTGTTCAACCGCAAGCGGCGTCTTGCCCGGCGCAATGCCAAGCCGGTTTGCCAGCCGGAACAGATGCGTATCCACCGCAATTGTCGGCTGTCCGAACCACATGTTGAGCACGACGTTGGCCGTCTTGCGCCCGACGCCGGGCAACTTCTCCAACGCCTCGCGATCATTCGGGACTTCGCCGCCGTGGAGCTGAACCAATTGCTCGGACAGCGCGATCACGTTGGCGGCCTTGTTGCGATAAAGGCCAATCGTTCGAATGTGCTCGCGGACCGTTTCAAGGCCGAGATCAAGCATCTTCTGCGGCGTATCGGCCTTGGCAAACAACCCGCGTGTCGCCTTGTTGACGCCAAGGTCCGTTGCCTGCGCGGACAGCACCACGGCCACCAGAAGCGTGTAGGCGTTGGAGTGTTCGAGCTCGCCCTTGGGCTCCGGGTTCGCGCGCGAGAACCGCGCGAACAGCTCGCGCACATCTGCGGGCTTCATACGTGGTGTCGCCTTCAGCTTGCGCTGAGGGGTCGCGGGCTTTGGTCCGTTTTTAGGCTTCGCAGTTGGCATTGTGGGCCCTATCTACCTAAGCATGAGCGCTCCGGCCATACCCAACGCTGACACGGCCCTGTTTGCCGCACGGATCACGGCGAATGCCTCCCTTGGCCCGACCGGGTTTTTGGTGGTCATGATGCTGCTCGGGGGCATCAGCCTTGTCAGCGGCATCATGTTCATGGTGGTCGGCGCGTGGCCGGTCGTGCCGTTCCTCGGCCTTGATGTCTTGCTCGTGTGGATAGCGTTTCGCGCCTACCGCAAGCGATCGACAGCCTATGAAGAGGTGCGTGTCACCCGCGATGAGCTGCTGGTTCGGCGGGTAGACTGGCGCGGTCGCGAAGCCGAGGCCCGCTTCAACCCGGCGTGGGTTCGCATCGAAAAGACGGTGTTTGATCCGCCGCAAGGCCTTGAAGGCGGGCTGTCGCATCTCGCCATTGGCTGGAAGGGCAAGTCGATCCTGATCGCTGCCGACCTGTCCGCGCCAGAGCGCCTGACCTTTGCCAACGCGCTCGACAAGGCGCTCGCGGATGCCCGCCGGGCATAACGGCAGGTCGACCCACCAGCGCCACATGGTTTTGGTCCCGTGGCACCGTTTCAAACCGATCTTCAGATAAAGTGTGGTCCTGCGCAGGAATCGGGTGTTTTGCCCTCTCGCCAGCGCATAATGTGCAGGCATGAGCACGACACATTCCACAAGCACCCCCGTTGAGCTTCAAGGCTCACTCGCCGACTACGATTGCGTGAGGCGCGCCATTGCGTACGTCACGGCACATCGCACCGAGCATCCCTCGCTTGAGCGGATCGCCGCTGAGGTTGGTCTGTCTGCATCGCATTTCCAGAAACTGTTCACGCGCTGGGCCGGCCTCTCGCCCAAGGCGTTCCTCCAGGCCATTACCCTCGACCATGCCCGCTCATTGCTGGATGGTTCGGCAAGTGTGCTGGATACGGCGCTTGAAACCGGCCTCTCCGGCCCGGGGCGGCTGCACGACCTTTTTGTCACCCATGTCGGCCTGTCACCTGGCGAATACAAATCCCGCGGCGAAGGTCTGACCATGAGCTACGGAGTTCATCCCTGCCCGTTTGGCGAAGCTGTCGTTTTGATGAGCCCACGAGGCCTTTGCGGTCTTGGGTTTGTTGATGAGGCAGGCGTCGAGGCTGCGATCTCAGATCTGGTCCGGCGGTTCCCGCGCGCGACTTTTGTTCGCGATGATGCGGCAACGGCAAGCCTGTCGCAGCGGGTGTTTGAACCTCAGATGTGGCGGCAGGACCAGCCCTTGCGGGTTCACCTGATCGGTTCAGACTTCGAGATCAGGGTCTGGGAAACACTGCTTCGCATTCCGCTCGGAAGGGCAACGACCTATTCGGATGTGGCCCATCGAATTGGAAATCCGAAAGGATCGCGGGCGGTTGGTGCTGCGGTCGGGCGAAACCCGATTTCGTTTGTGGTGCCTTGCCACCGGGTCATCGGTCGCTCTGGTGCATTGACCGGCTATCACTGGGGGTTGACCCGCAAACAGGCCATGCTCGGCTGGGAGGCCGGTCGCGTCGGTGGTTGAGCGCTTGGCACGCTATTGCAGCGGACCGGCTGCTGCGATCAGCGGGGCATAGGTTGCGCGGTCACGGGTGATCCACGATCTGATCGTTTCGCCATCGACGGGTATCGGGCTTAGCGCAACAGCCTCAAGCCGCCGGCGCACATCGGGTTGGGACACGATCTCGCGGATGGCCGCGCTGATTGGAGCTACAATCGAGGACGGCGTGCCCGGGCTTGCAAAGATGCCATTCCAGGCATTGGCCTCAAAGCCCGGTAGCCCTTGCTCGGAAAAGGTCGCAACATCGGAAAGCCCCGGCGCGCGGGCTGTGCCGGTGACGGCGAGAAGGCGCAACTGACGCCCACCATGAAGGGTCGCAAAGTCGGCTGCAGCAGAAACTCCGACCGGGATCTGCCCGCCAATGAGGTCCTGGGCTATGGGCGCGCCACCCCGGTACGGCACAACGGTCAGCGGCAGGTTGATCGCACGCTGCAGCGCAACGCCTATCAGATGCGGCAGACTTCCAAGCGCCGGGATGCCGATATTGGCGCGGCCCGGATTGGCTCTGAGCCAGGCAAGCAGCCCGGCCATGTCCGTCGCGTTCGTCATCGGGCCGCTTCCAAGGCCGATGGCAAACTCAGCCACACCTGCAACCGGCACAAAGGCCAGCGGGTCGTAGCCAGCATCAGCGAACGCCAAGGGGGTCATCACGATCACGGACGTGTTGGCCAGCAGGAGCTTTGTGCCATCCGGTGGAGCGGTCTGAACCGCTCGCGCCGCAAGCCGTCCGCCTGCACCTGACTGGTTCTCGACGATCACAGAGCGCCCGAGCGCAGCCGTCAGACGTTCAGCAATCAAACGGGCCATCAGGTCGGTCGAGCCACCCGGCGGAAACGGCGAGATGAGCGTCGTGACGCGGTTGGTCTGAGCGCGGACGAGACCCGGGGCAGCAAGCACAGCGCCTGTGGCCAGAATCGTGCGTCGCGTCAGCATCTGGGGTCTCCTTCTGGCGACCAACAAAGAACCGAAGCGCGCGCTTCGGTTCAGCCTGTGTAGCCAAACAGGCGTGGGACATACAAAACCGTCGACGGGAAGAAGATCATGATCAGGAGCGCGACGACCAGAACAGCGATAAACGGCCAGATTGCACCAATGATGGTCCTCAACGGAATGCCGGTCGTGGCGTTGATGACAAAGAGCAGCACGCCATAGGGCGGGGTGATGAGCCCGATCATGCAGTTGACCACGGCGACGACGCCAAAATGGACCAGATCGATCCCGAGCGCCTTGCAGGTCGGGATGAAGAGCGGGATGATCACGAGGATGATCGTCGAGGCATCGAGCAGACAGCCAAGGATCAAGAACAGCA
>JAIYEB010000292.1 GCA_027487195.1 Hyphomicrobiales bacterium
AGATCGGTGTGATGTACGGCAGCCCTGAGACAACGACGGGCGGCAATGCGCTCAAGTTCTATGCGTCGGTACGCCTCGACATTCGCCGTATCGGTGCGATCAAGGATCGCGAAGAGGTTGTCGGCAACCAGACGCGCGTCAAGGTGGTCAAGAACAAGCTCGCTCCCCCGTTCAAGCAGGTCGAGTTCGACATCATGTACGGCGAGGGTGTGTCGAAGATGGGCGAACTGGTTGATCTCGGCGTGAAGGCCGGTGTGGTGGAGAAGTCCGGCGCCTGGTTCTCGTTTGACTCGATCCGGATCGGGCAGGGGCGCGAGAATGCCAAGACGTTCCTCAAGCAGAACACTGAGGTTGCCGAGCGCATCGAAGCCGCGATCCGGCAGAACTCCGGGCTGATTGCAGAGAAGATCCTGCAGGGAACCCCTGAGGCTGATGCGGACGCGGATAGCCCGGACTGACGCTTCGAGGATCGTGATGCGTTGCAGCGGGAGCCTGATGGGCTCCCGTTTTCGTTTCATCCCCAAGCGTCTTATTGAGGTGTTTGTCTCGACATCGACCCCGTCTCGACGTTAAGGACCATGTCACGGCCCGGAAGCTGTTCCGGGTGATCATGAACTTCCGGTGAGACCAAGCGACATGAGTGGCGTCAACGAAATCCGTGCGAGCTTTCTAGACTTCTTCCGCCGTGAAGATCATGAGGTCGTACCCTCTTCCGCGCTTGTGCCGCGCAATGATCCAACCCTGATGTTTGCAAACTCAGGGATGGTGCAGTTCAAGAACGTGTTTGTGGGCGCCGAGCGGCGCGCAATCCCACGAGCAACCACCGCGCAGAAGTGCGTGCGGGCCGGTGGAAAGCACAATGACCTCGACAATGTCGGCTACACGGCGCGCCATCACACCTTCTTTGAGATGCTCGGCAATTTCTCGTTTGGCGACTACTTCAAGGATCACGCCATCGACATGGCGTGGCGCCTGATTACGAAGGAATGGGGCATCCCGGAAAAGCGGCTCCTGGTCACGGTCTATTCGGATGACGAGCAGGCAGCCCAGATCTGGAAGAAGGTCGCAGGCTTCAGCGACGACCGGATCATTCGCATCCCGACGTCTGACAATTTCTGGCGCATGGGCGATACGGGCCCGTGCGGTCCCTGTTCCGAGATCTTCTACGATCATGGCGATCACATTCCTGGCGGGCCGCCGGGATCACCGGATCAGGACGGCGATCGCTTCATCGAGATCTGGAACCTTGTCTTCATGCAGTATGAAGAGCGGGCGGGTGGGGAGCGTATCTCGCTGCCGCGCCCCTCGATCGATACGGGCATGGGGCTTGAGCGTGTTGCTGCCGTCATGCAGGGCACACATGACAATTACCGCATCGACACGATGCAGGCGCTCATTGCTGCGGTGGCTGATGCGACGGGCGTTGAGCCTGACGGCCAGGCCTCGCACCGCGTCATTGCTGACCATCTCAGGTGCTCGTCGTTCCTTGTGGCCGATGGGGTGCTGCCTTCAAACGAGGGGCGGGGCTATGTGCTGCGCCGGATCATGCGCCGCGCCATGCGTCATGCGCAGCTACTTGGCGCGCGTGACCCGCTGCTGCACAAGCTCGTACGTCCGCTGGTTCGCGAGATGGGGCTTGCCTATCCCGAACTGCAGCGCGCCGAATCTTTGATTTCGGAAACGCTGCGCCTTGAGGAGACGCGGTTTCGCACAACGCTTGCGCGCGGCATGACGCTCCTTGAAGAGGCAACCCAGACGCTCCCTGAGAATGGCACGCTGGCTGGCGACGTCGCCTTCAAGCTGTACGACACCTACGGTTTTCCGCTTGATCTGACCCAGGATGCGCTGCGTCCGCGCGGGCTTTCTGTCGATACCCAGGGTTTTGATCAGGCCATGGCGCGCCAGAAGGCCGAGGCGCGCAAGGCGTGGTCAGGCTCTGGTGAAGCTGCGACCGAGACAGTCTGGTTCGGCGTTCGAGAGCGGGTCGGTGCCAGCGAGTTCCTTGGATATGATACCGAGAGCGCAGAAGGCATCATCACTGCGCTCATTCATGATGGCGTGGAGGTCCAAACGCTTTTGGCTGGCCAGTCGGGCTTTGCGGTCCTGAACCAGACCCCATTTTATGCCGAAAGTGGCGGCCAGGCCGGCGATGCCGGTGTGATTGATGCGCCGGGTATGCGTGCGCTTGTCAGCGATACGACCAAGAAGCTCGGCGATATCTTTGTTCACGCGATTGGCGTTGAGACGGGTGCGCTGGCGCTTGGGCAGGCGGTGTCGCTCACGGTTGATCACGCGCGCCGCGCGGCCATCAAGGCAAACCATTCGGCCACCCACCTGTTGCACGAGGCGCTGCGGCTCACCCTTGGCGATCATGTCGCGCAGAAGGGCTCGCTGGTTGCGCCAGAGCGGCTGCGCTTTGATTTCGCGCACCCGAAAACGATTGAGGCTGCCGAGCTCTACGCAGTCGAGACGCTTGCCAACGCGGAGATTGTTGCAAACACACCGGTGTCAACGCGGCTGATGTCGGTTGATGATGCCATCGCTGCTGGCGCGCGTGCGCTATTTGGCGAGAAGTACGGCGATGAAGTGCGCGTTGTCTCCATGGGGCGGGACACCGGGTCGCGCGCATGGTCGCTTGAATTGTGCGGTGGCACGCACGTGGCGCGCACTGGCGATATCGGGCTTGTGGCTGTTGTGTCCGAAGGGGCTGTAGCGGCCGGTGTGCGCCGTGTCGAGGCGCTGACGGGCTCGGCCGCGCGGGCGCATTATGCCGAGCAGGAACGCCGCGTTCGCGAGGCGGCCCAGATGCTGAAGGCCGCGCCCGCCGACATGCTGTCGCGTCTGCAAAGCGTCATCGAGGATCGCCGCCGTCTCGAGCGGGAACTGGCTGACGCCATGAAGAAGCTTGCCATGTCGGGCGGCTCGGGTGGCGCTGGCAGCGACATTGAAGAGGTTGCCGGCGTCAAGCTCCTGGCGCGGATCGTGTCTGGTGTGAAGCCCAATGATCTGAAGTCGCTTGCTGATGATGCGAAGGCGTCGCTTGGCTCGGGCATCGTGGCGCTGGTCGGCGTATCGGAAGATGGCAAGGGTGCGCTCGTTGTCGCCGTGACGCCTGACCTTGTGGCGCGGTTTGATGCGGTTCAGCTTGTGCGCGCTGGCGTTGCTGCCCTTGGCGGCAAGGGCGGCGGCGGGCGACCTGATATGGCGCAGGGCGGAGGTCCTGAGGGCGCGCGCGGCGAGGAGGCACTCTCAGCGGTCAGATCAGCGCTTTCTGGCGCGTGACGAACCGCACGTCTCTGTCCTAGACTGTTCGCGCAGGAGACAAGGGGGGCGCTATCGCTACGACCAATCCGGCGACGCTTCGCCTGCGCGTGCATCATGTTCTCGACGACGGGATCGCCGGCGGCAGGCTTGCGCGTGTTCTTGCGATTTCGCTGATCGCGCTTGTGCTCTCAAACGTCGTTGTGATTGTGCTTTCAACAGTGCCTGCGCTCAACGAGCGGCATGCGACGCTGTTTCGTGCCTTCGAAATTGTCGCGCTCCTGGTTTTCACGGTTGAGTATGCGGCCAGGCTCTGGGCTGCGCCTGAGGCCATGCTCTATCGCGGGCTTTCGCCGGCCCGGGCGCGTATTCGCTATGCGCTGCGTCCACTCTCTCTCGTTGATCTCCTCGCGATCCTTCCGCTCGTCAGCCTGCTGATGGAATCGCAGATCAACGATCTCCTGTTGCTCAGGGTGTTCTCCCTGCTGCGCTTCCTGAAGCTCGCGCGCTATTCGTCCTCGCTTGCAAGCATTGGCAACGCCTTCATGGCGGAGCGGCGTGCGCTGTTTGCAACCGCGGTGGTCATGGCGGGCGTGCTGCTGATGTCAGCAACGGTCATGTATGCAATCGAGCGCGACGCTCAGCCTGAAGCGTTTGGAACGATCCCCGCTGCGATGTGGTGGGCGGTCGTCACGCTTGGCACGGTTGGCTATGGCGATGTTGTTCCGATCACGCCCTTTGGAAAGCTGTTTGCAAGCTTCGTGATCTTCCTCGGTATCGGCATGTTCGGTCTGCCAATCGGCATCATTGCTACTGCTTTCGTGCGTGAACTTGAACGCCGCGAGTTTGTCGTGACCTGGTCGCTGGTGGCGCGCGTGCCAATCTTCGAGGATTTGTCGGCGTCTGAAATCGGCGATCTGACGGCGCTTCTTGAGGCGCACGTGTTTGAAGCGGGCGCCACGGTTTGCCGTAGGGGTGAGCCGGCGGAAGCCATGTACTTCATCGCCAGTGGCGAGGTCGAGGTGATAGCGCCCGAAGGTACGGTCACGTTGCATACCGGCGCCTTCTTTGGCGAGGTTGCGCTGCTGAGGCCAACAAGCCGCAGTGCGACCGTGCGCGCGGTCACCACGACAAGGCTTCTGTCGCTCGCCTCGCATGATGTGGCGGCCTTGATGGAGCAAAGACCGGATGTCGTGCGCCGGTTGCGCAACGTCGCCGGCCGCGGTGAGGGCGATTTGCTGGCGACCGAACTGCAGGATCCAAGGCCCGGACCGACCTGAGCTGACGCCAGGATCAGTTGGCGATGCAAGATGACTTGGCGATGATGGCCCTGGCGCGCTTTTCCAAAACAAAAGGCCCGGTTGCCGAGGGTGCAACCGGGCCTTCGTTCAGAAGTTCAGGCGAGGCCTAGCGGGCCGGCGTGCTGCCACCAACGGTCGGTGCGGCAGGCAATGCCGGCGCTGCCGGTGTTGCAGGGCGAACAGGCGTCGCGGTCGACGAGCCGTTGCTGCCG
>JAIYEB010000260.1 GCA_027487195.1 Hyphomicrobiales bacterium
CATCACGCCTCGCGGCGCTACCACCTCAAGGTAGTGCGTCTACCAATTCCGCCACGGCCGCGAAACAGACGGGCGGCTCTACCAAAGCCCCTCCGGTGGCGCAAGCACCTTCCGCATTTTCAAGGCAGGATTCTCGATGGAACATGTCCGGACCGGTTTAATACCACTTTAGCCCATTTGCCTTGACACGCGCCCGGAGCCGGGAAACCATTACCGCCAAGGAAGCAGGGCCCCGAGGCACCTGACAAATTCCAAGGGAGCAGAGATGACATACCTGACACGCCGAACAGCCCTCAAAACCCTGGCAGGCGCCAGCGCCCTTGCAGCCCCCGGCCTGATGACGGGTGCAAGCGCGCAGGCGGCGACCGAGCTATCATTCTGGACATGGCGGCAGGAGGATCGCACACAATATGCGACCCTGTTTGGCGAGTTCAGCGCTGCAAACCCGAACATTCGCATGGCTTTCCAGGGCTTCGAGCCGCAAAACTACGGCACGGCGCTGTCAACGGCGCTTGCCGCCGGGCGTGGTCCTGATGTGATCCACATCCGCGCCTATGGCGGGACCGAACAGTTTGCCCGCGCCGGCTATCTCGAGCCACTGAACCGGACATCCGTGCCGGAGCTCGCGAATTTCTCGGATGCAGCTCTTGGCTCAGTGTCCATGCGCTCCGACAAGCAGGTCTACGCGGTTCCGTTTGCGTCCCAGACGCTTGGCCTTTTCGTCAACAAGGCGATTTTCGACCGTCTGAACCTTCAGGTCCCGGAGACATGGGACCAGTTCCTTGCCACCTGCCGTGCGATTCGCGAGCGCGGCGGCGGTGTTGTTCCGCTGGCGAACGGCATGGCGACCGCGTTCATGGTCGAGGTCTTTGCCAGCGTGTTCACGCTGTCGTTTCACGGTCAGGCCTTCGTCAACGATCTGGTGGCCGGGCGCGCGAACTTCACCGATCCGCGCTACACGGGTGCATTGGCACGGCTCCTTGAGCTGCGCGAGTTCATGCCGCAGGGCTATGCCGGTGTCGATTACCCGACACAGCAGCAGCTGTTTTTGTCCGGTCGCGCAGCGATGTTTGCTGGCGGTTCATTTGAAATCGCCAACTTCCGCCGGCAGAACCCGGGTCTGGTCATGGAATTCCATGCTCCGCCCGCACCCACAGCCGGCGCGCCGCGCCTTGTGTCGCTGTTCTTCGATGGCGGGTACGCGATCAATGCCCGGTCGGAGAAGAAAGAAGCGGCCACACGCCTCATCCGACATCTCGCAACGCCTGCGTTCGGCACGCGATTCTCTGCGCTTCTTGGCAATATCTCGCCAATCCGTGGTGCTGAGGTGACTGATCCGCTGCTGGCGCGCGTCGCAGCGCTCAATGCATCGTCCACCGATTACATCATGGCCGTGCATTTCAGGTTCCAGGACCCCACGGGGTCGACGCTTCTGCAAGCCGGCGTTCAGCGTCTGCTCGCAGGTTCGGTCACACCGCAGGATCTCGGCGCCGAGATCACACGCGGAATTGCGACCTATCACGCGCCGTTCCGCAGCTAGCGCGGGCGAGGGACCGGGCCAGCCGTGGGAATGAGACGCACCTTGTGGATCGCGGCGCTGTGTGCGCCCGCGGTCTGCATTGTGTTGCTGTTTGTGCTGGTGCCGCTTGGTTCGGCGTTCGTCTACAGCCTCTATTCTTGGAATGGGCTGGCGCGCGGCGCGTTCTCAGGCTTTCAAAACTTCAACACGGTTTTGTTCGTTGAGCCGTTCGCGTCCTGGACGCGCAACGCGTTCATCAACAATGTGATCGTCTTTGTGTCGATCATGGTGGTGCAGAATGGCCTGGCCTTCCTGATCGCATTTCTGCTGCTGAAGGCGCTTCCAGGTCATCGCTTCCATCAGGTTGCGATCTTTTTGCCGGTCATTCTTTCATCCGTCATCGTTGGCGCGATGTGGAAACTGTTCATGAACCCGATCTTCGGGCTCATCAATCAGGCGCTGTTTACAGTGGGCCTTGGCAGTTGGGCCCAGCCCTGGCTTGGGCAGCCCTCGACGGCACTGGGATCCATTATTCTCGTCAACACGTGGCACTGGCTGGGCTTTCCAGCGCTGGTGTTTCTTGCGGGCATGCAGCGCATCTCGAAAGAGGTGGTTGAAGCCGCCCGCCTTGATGGCGCCTCGGACTGGCAGTTGATGCGGCTTGTGATCTGGCCGCTGGTCGCCCCTGCAACGACAGTCGTTGTCATCCTGACCTTCATCGGATCGTTCAACTGGTTCGAGATGCCCTATGTGATGACCGGCCTTGATGGCACGCCAGCAGGCGCAACCGACGTGCTTGGGCTCTATTTCTACCGCACCGCGTTTGGCAACGTGACGGCGGGCCTTCAGGATTTCGGGCGAGGATCTGCGCTTGCCGTCCTCATGTTCCTGTTCATCGGGATCGTTGCGGGCTGGTGGGCGCGCGAACTCAGAAAGCGTGAGATCCGCGAATGAGCGCTCAGGCACTGCCAGCACGCTCCGGCGAGGGGCTCAAGATTGGGCTGATCCATGTCCTGTTGATCTTCAACAGCCTGATCATG
>JAIYEB010000277.1 GCA_027487195.1 Hyphomicrobiales bacterium
GCGTAGGTCAAGGGCTTGTCGGCCATGATCTAGCCCCGGGACATGTCGAGAGGAGGGCCGACATTGTCAGGGATCGGACAAACATAGGGGGTCCGTCGCGTCCGCTTCTCAAGGTCGGCCTTGGCCGTTGCGATCAGCTCAGGGTCGGTGAACGCGCGTGCGCCAAGCGCCGCCATCGCCTTTGCCGCCTGAACCATGGCCTTATGGGCTGCCGGCGTCTTTCCCTGGGCCACAACCTGCCAGGTATGAAACGGCGTTCCAATGGCGACCGTCGGGCTATGAACCTGGACCGTCGGAACCACCCAGCTGACATCGCCGACATCCGTCGATCCGATCATGGGGTTCCGCTTTGCGTCGAGCGGAACGGTGAAGTCCGCAAGGGCGGCGTCGGTCTCATCAAACCCGATGCTGTGAAAGGCCGCGCCGATTTCCTTCGAGGACAATGTCTTTTGAATGTCGCGGGCAAAGGAGCGATCTGCGTCGTCAAAGGCCGGAGGCCCGAGATCCTCGATGATCTGCTGCAATCCCTGTTCAAGCGGTGTGTTTGCCAGGATATTGGCAACGGCGCTGACAATGCGCACTTCAACCTGTGTTTCGGTCATGAGGGCCGCGCCCTCGGCAACCTTTTTTACACGCTGAACGAGCTCATGCATGGTGGGCAGATCAGCAGCACGAATGGAGTAGCGAACGCGCGCCTTGGCCTGGACGACGTTGGGCGCAATGCCGCCAGCATCGAGCATGGCGTAGTGAATGCGCGCATCGCTCGGCATGTGTTCGCGCATGTAGTTGACGCCAACATTCATCAACTCGACAGCATCAAGGGCACTGCGCCCGAGGTGCGGGGTGGCTGCCGCATGCGATGTGCGGCCTGTGAACGAGAAGTCTGCGCGCGTATTGGCAAGCGACAGGGGCGGGGTCACCTCCCACCAGTTCGAGGGATGCCAGGTGATCGCAATGTCTGCGTCATCAAACGCGCCGGAGCGCACCATGAAGGCCTTGGCTGCGCCGCCTTCCTCGGCCGGGCAGCCATAGTAGCGCACGCGCCCCTTGATGCCGTTGTCTTCAAGCCAGGTCTTGAGAGCGGTTGCGGCGAGCATGGCGCCAGAACCCAGGAGATTATGTCCGCAGCCATGTCCATGACCACCGGCTTCAACCGGCTGGTGACTTGCAACGCCAGCGGCCTGGCTGAGACCGGGAAGCGCGTCATATTCGCCAAGGATCGCAATGACCGGGCCGCCTTCGCCGGCCTCGCCCATCACAGCCGTTGGAATCCCTGCAACATTCTCCGTGACGCGAAAGCCCTGCGCTTTCAGCTCAGCCGTGTGTTCCGCAACCGAACGCGCTTCGGTGTAGCAGACCTCTGGCATGCCCCAGACCCGATCCGACAGGGCAATCAGGCGCTCGCGATGAAGATCAACCGCCCGCCATACGTCGTTTCGATTGTCCATGTCGCTCTCCGATCAGATTTCAATTGCAGGGGTCTTGCCAATCAACCTCGAAAGCCCGCGCAGCCGGTTGACCACACGCTCGGATGACAGATCAGCAGTGTCTTCAAGAAAACGCAGCACCAGCCTGTCGTCCTCGACACGCAATGGCGTCTTGGAAAGAACGCCGGGCATGGATGCAGTCACAAGATATGCCACGCGCAACGTTGCGCCCAGTAACCGCGCGCGGTGCTGGATGCGCGGTGTCGCCAGTGCGCGGATCGAAGGTGCAAGCTCGTTTTCCACCAGGCCTGCGTGGCGGTAGTAGACCGACAGCGCAAGGAACGTGCGGCCGGCATGGTCGATCCCGTTGAAGGCGGCATGGGCGATGATCCCGAGGCTTTGTTCGCCGCGATAATCCGGGTGCGCACGCCAGCCAATATCAGCAAGAAGGCAGGCTGCATGGCGCAGCCGCTTTTCATCAGCCGTTTCCATCGGGTCGATGTCGGCAAAGACCGCGTCGGTCCAGCGCACAAGTTCACGTGCGTGCGTTGGAGAGCGCGAACGGAGCGTGGAAAGCTCTTCGGCTGCTGTCAAAAGCGCGTCCTTGCGCCGATCTTCCGGCTCAAGGAGCTCAAACAAAAGCCCTTCGCGCACGCCGAGCGCGGATACGACGATCTTTGATGGCTTCTGGGCTCTGACGATATGTTCAAGGACCAGCGCCCCGTAGGCAAGCAACGGCCTGCGCTCGGCAGAAACGGTCTCGATCGCAGAGAGCGTTTCAGGGTCAGCCTTCTCAACAAGGCGGGCAAAATCGAGCGCGTCCTTTGCCGGAATTTCGTAGTTATGCATGACATGAAGCGGGTAGTTGCGCGGCTTCATGTGAAGTTTTGCAAGGGCCCGCCACGTGCCGCCGACGGCATAGAAGGCGCGGCCTTCGCCGGCGCTCAGGTCAATGCCTGCAATCGCATCCTTGACGATCTTCTCGGCTTTCTTGATCGAGCGGCCGGATTGGTCGATGAGCCTGAGGCCACCAAGGGGAAGTGAAACGCCGGAGCCGATCTCCTCGCCGTTGACATCGATCAGTTCAAGCGAGCCGCCGCCAAGATCGCCTACAATCCCGTCCGGCTTGTAGACGCCCGAGACAACACCAAGGGCTGACAGCTTTGCTTCACGCTGACCTGAAATCAGTTCGATATCGGTTTTCAGGATATCGCGCGCCTGCTCCAGGAACGCTGCACCGTTTGTCGCCTCGCGCGCTGCGGCCGTCGCCAGCACCCAGAGTTTGCCGACAAACATCTGATCGGCCAGCTTTCGAAACCGCTTCAGGGCTGCAATGGCCTGACGGATCGCATCGTCATCAAGACGCCCGGTCGATCCCAGCGAGCGACCGAGCCCGCACAGGACCTTTTCGTTGAAGATCGGTGTAGGCGATCTCGTCAGTGCTTCATAGACAACGAGGCGTACCGAATTTGAACCGATATCAACGACGCCTGTGGGTGGGCCTTTATACAGCCGCCCTGGGGCTTGTTCGCCAAAAAGCGGTTGGCGCGGAAACGCCTCTGCTCGTTCAGGAGAGGCGGCGCGGGGAGGAGAGCTTGAGCGACTTGCCACGACCAGAGAGGCTCGGATTTGTCATAAAGTATCGGTGGGCGTTGAAGGGTTCATCGCCCGGCGCAGGCGTTATGCGCTGTGACGTGCCATCCGGCAAGACCTGCCA
>JAIYEB010000131.1 GCA_027487195.1 Hyphomicrobiales bacterium
CCTGCAACGGATGCTGCATCCTGCAGAGCGCAACGCACGACCTTGGCCGGATCGATGACGCCCATGTCGTACATGTCGCCATACTCGGACGTGTAGGCGTTGTAGCCGAACGAGTAGCTCTTGTTCTCGAGGATCTTGCCCACGATCACTGAACCATCGTCACCGGCATTTTCCGCGATCTGGCGAGCCGGAGCCTGGATGGCGCGGCGGACGATATTGATGCCGACCTTCTGGTCTTCGTTCTCGGGCTTCGCCTTGTCGAGGGCCTTCAGAGCGCGCAGCAGCGCAACGCCGCCACCCGGCACGATGCCTTCTTCAACGGCGGCCTTGGTCGCGTGCATGGCATCATCCACACGATCCTTCTTTTCCTTGACCTCGACCTCGGTCGCGCCGCCGACGCGGATCACCGCGACGCCGCCTGCGAGCTTGGCCAGACGCTCCTGAAGCTTCTCACGGTCATAATCAGAGGTTGTTTCCTCGATCTGAGCCTTGATCTGATTCACGCGCGCTTCGATTTCTTTCTTCTTGCCGGCACCGTCGACGATCGTGGTGTTTTCCTTCTCGATCACGACCTTCTTGGCGCGGCCGAGCATCGGCAGCGTGACGCTGTCGAGCTTGATGCCGAGGTCTTCTGCAATCATCTGACCGGCGGTCAGGATCGCAATGTCCTCAAGCATGGCCTTGCGGCGATCGCCGAAGCCCGGAGCCTTGACGGCAGCAACCTTGAGGCCGCCACGCAGCTTGTTCACGACGAGTGTCGCAAGCGCTTCGCCCTCGACATCTTCAGCGATGATCAGGAGCGGCTTGCCGGTCTGAACCACAGCTTCGAGGATCGGGAGCATGTCCTGCAGCGAGCCAAGCTTCTTCTCGTTGATCAGGATGTAGGGGTCTTCAAGCTCAACGCGCATCTTGTCGGCGTTGGTAATGAAGTACGGCGAGAGGTAGCCGCGATCGAACTGCATGCCCTCGACGACGTCGAGTTCGGTCTCAAGGCTCTTGGCCTCTTCAACCGTGATCACGCCTTCATTGCCAACCTTCTGCATGGCGTGGGCAATCATCTTGCCGATGCCCGCATCGCCATTGGCCGAGATCGTGCCAACCTGGGCGACCTGATCAGACGAGGTGACCTTCTTCGAGTTCTTCTTCAGGTCCTCGACGATGAGAGCGACAGCAAGGTCGATGCCGCGCTTCAGATCCATCGGGTTGACGCCGGCTGTGACTGCCTTGGCGCCTTCCTTGACGATGGCCTGGGCCAGGACTGTCGCGGTGGTTGTGCCATCGCCAGCCATGTCGTTCGTCTTCGAGGCCACTTCGCGCACCATCTGGGCGCCCATGTTCTCGAAACGGTCGTCGAGTTCGATTTCCTTGGCGACGGTGACGCCGTCCTTGGTGATGCGTGGTGCGCCGAACGACTTCTCGATGACGACATTGCGGCCCTTTGGGCCGAGCGTCACGCGGACGGCGTTGGCGAGAATGTCGACGCCACGAAGCAGCTTGTCGCGCGCTTCAACGTCGAATTTAACTTCCTTGGCTGCCATTGCAGATCTCCGGAATGAGGAAAGGGAATACGGCTCAGGCCGCTTTGGTCTTCTTGGGCTTGTCTTCGACGATGCCCATGATGTCGCTCTCCTTCATGATGAGGAGATCCGTGCCATCGATCTTGACCTCGGTGCCGGACCACTTGCCGAACAACACGACGTCGCCAACCGAAACCGACATGGCAATCATCTTGCCGGCATCATCGCGCCCACCTGGGCCGACAGCCAACACTTCGCCCTGCTGGGGCTTTTCCTTGGCTGAGTCCGGCACAATGATGCCGCCAGCCGTTTTTTCCTCAGCGTCGACGCGCTTGACGACGACGCGATCCGCGAGGGGACGAAATTTCATCGATCAAACTCCCTTTGAGTGTCCGATGGTGAATGGATGCAGTGGCGTGATCGCCGCTGCGAACGGGAGATAGGCTGGCGTTGGCAGTCACGCAAGGGGAGTGCCACGAGATTCTCAGCACTCAGGAATCGCGAGTGCCAGCACAGTTAACCTGCGTGCGCGCTCTCGCAATCAACCCGGCGCTCATGCGTAGGTATCGAGCCGGACCGGGGAATTCGGGTTTGAGGGCAGGGAGTTGGGCTCTTGACCGGAGAGATCCCGTGATGCCCGCAACGACCCGACTTGCGCTGTTCTTTGATGGTTCCTGGTGCACGCGCGCCTCGCCATATCCAAGCAATATCGCACGGCTTTATGATGCTGCGCTCGCCGCAACGGCTTCAGCCGGCCCCGGGGATGTGCCGCAGCGCCTGTTCTATGATGATGGTGTTGGCACAAGGGGAGCGCTTGAGCGTGTCCTGGGTGGCGCACTTGGCTATGGGCTCTCGGAGAATGTGCGCGAGGGCTACCGGTTTCTTTCAGCCCATGTGCGAGATCCCGCAACGACCGAAATCTATCTCTTCGGCTTTTCGCGCGGCGCGTTTACCGCGCGAGCACTTGCCGGCTTTATCGGCGCGGTGGGCCTGTTGCGCGCGGAAGCCTGCACTCAGCGTCGGCTTGAAGACGCCTGGTCCTTCTATCGCACACCACCAAAGCAGCGCTCCCCGGCGCATGAGTGCGCGTTTCGACGGCTCGGGCA
>JAIYEB010000377.1:0-2500 GCA_027487195.1 Hyphomicrobiales bacterium
CGGGCGGCGAGCCGCGTCATGGCCGCGTGGATGCCGGCGAGGGATTCGGGCCGGCCCGCGACTGGCAGGTAGGTCAGGTCGATGTCGACGGACAACCGTGGCAGGTCGCGGAGGAACAGGTTGATGGCGGTACCGCCTTTCAGCGCGAAGTCGGGTTCTTCGGCCACGAAGGGCAGAACCTCGACGAGGAGCGCGACCTGGGCGGCGTAGCGATCAGACAGCGCCACCGAGATCCTCCGGCACCGTGATCAGATAGGTTGGGTCCAGCTTACCGCCCTTCACGAGCATGCGCTTGCCGCTGCCGAGCGGAACGCGGGAGCGGTCGAGATGGGTAAGCCATGGTGGGCGATGACGGTCGGCGAACCAGAAGAAGAGCCGTTTGACCTTCACGCTCCGGCAGTCTTCCAGCAGCTTTTGGAGACGGCGGGGGCTCAAGGTTCGCAAGCCCTCGGCGATCATATCCACATTGTGAAAGGTTTCGCGTGTGGGAAGCTCGTCGAGAAGCTCCAGGAAGCCTCGTTCCGGGGTCGAGACTGTCAGCGGCCATTCCGCATGCGTGAAGTGCTCACGCAACGCGCCGGTCTGAAGGAGATCAACGCGCTGGCCGCTGTTCTCGGCGATGTCGAAGGCGAGGCTTGTGAGCCCCTTCGAAACGGGGTCTGACCGGAAGAGCGTCTCGGTCTTGTGGAAGACGAACCGCGCCTCGACAGGGAGCTTGTCCAGCCATGCCGGAGGCTTGGTCCGCCCATGGAGGTGAACGATCTGCGGTCCAGATCGAACATAATGGCCGTAGCCTTCAAGTTCCAGGGCAGTCCGTCCGCCAACGATCACGGCATGACCGAGCAGCGTCTGAAGCGAGATGACGGCCTTTTCCCAGGTCAGCTGGCCTCGTGGGCGCTTGTAGGTTCCGCGGGTTGGCTGGACGAGCCAGCCGGCATTGACATACTGGCTCCGCAAGCTCGTGGAATAGCCATGGCGCTTCATCCAGGCGGCATCGACGAGGAGCCCTTCGGGAAGGGTTTTTTCCAGAAAGTTCAGCTTGCCCGCTCTTCGCTCAGTCATGCTTAGCAAAATACCTCAGTCTCAAACCAACGGCAAGGTTTGCGTTGCAGGCGAAAAGCGAAGCCCTGCTGTGTCAATGGGGCTCCTTATAAACCTACTCCGTGTTCTCAGCTTGGGAGAGACCTTCCCCGAGCCTCTCGACAAGGCGTGTGTCCTTCAACGCCGGAGCGCGCGCCGCGGAGTGCTTCCGGCACACGGAGAGCATGTCCATGTCCGGTGGTGCGCGAGCGGCGAGCGCGACACAGATCGCGGATCTGAGTGTGCCAAAAGTGTGCCAAATACGAAAAAAGCCCCGATCCGGAGATCGGGGCTTTTATCTAAGCTACTGTTTTAGCAGCTACTTTTTGGTTGCGGGGGCTGGATTTGAACCAACGACCTTCAGGTTATGAGCCTGACGAGCTACCGGGCTGCTCCACCCCGCGACAATGTCGTTTGAATATCTGAACAAGAGGACAGAATGTTACGCAGGCCTGGCAGCGACCTACTCTCCCGGGTCTTAAGACACAGTACCATCGGCGCAGGAGAGTTTAACGGCCGAGTTCGGGATGGGATCGGGTTCAGTCTCTCCGCCAAAGCCACCAGGCCGGCGTAACATTCTGTGAGAAATCTGGTTTTCATGTCGTTGTCGGCCAAAAGAGGCAGCGAGCAACGAGAGCAATTCAAGCCAATCGAGCTATTAGTACCGGTCCGCACACGCATCGCTGCGCTTACACTTCCGGCCTATCAACGTGGTCGTCTACCACGGCTCTCAAGGGAGAACTCGTTTTGAGGTGGGTTTCCCGCTTAGATGCCTTCAGCGGTTATCCCTTCGCAACATAGCTACCCTGCACTGCGGCTGGCGCCACAACAGGTCCACCAGAGGTTGCTCCATCCCGGTCCTCTCGTACTAAGGACAGATCCTCTCAATTCTCCTACACCCACGGCAGATAGGGACCAAACTGTCTCACGACGTTTTGAACCCAACTCACGTACCACTTTAATCGGCGAACAGCCGAACCCTTGGGACCTGCTCCAGCCCCAGGATGTGATGAGTCGACATCGAGGTGCCAAACGATGCCGTCGATATGGACTCTTGGGCATCATCAGCCTGTTATCCCCGGCGTACCTTTTATCCGTTGAGCGATGGCCCTTCCACACGGGACCACCGGATCACTATGACCGACTTTCGTCTCTGCTCGACTTGTCTGTCTTGCAGTCAGGCAGGCTTATGCCATTGCACTCGACGACTGATTTCCGACCAGTCTGAGCCTACCTTCGCACGCCTCCGTTACTCTTTGGGAGGCGACCGCCCCAGTCAAACTACCCACCATGCAATGTCCCGCACCCGGATAACGGGCGGCGGTTAGACATCAGCGTCCATAAGGGTGGTATTTCAAGGGTGACTCGACCCGAGCTGGCGCCCGGGCTTCAACGTCTACCACCTATCCTACACATACGA
>JAIYEB010000377.1:7500-18157 GCA_027487195.1 Hyphomicrobiales bacterium
TGCCGCCCCGCGTGGTCGTCGCGCCAACGCGGCAGATTCTCCAGGTCGCAACCGCAACGCGCGTCGGCGATCGAGAGGTTGTCCGCACCCGGCCGTTTGCGCGGATATCTGCTGGCCTTGTCATGGATCGCTCGGCCATCTCGGCGAACATTCCGCCGTTCAATCCCCTGCGCATCTTTCAGGAGGCCGGCCAACCGCAGCGGGCCAGCCCGCAGCCGGCACTCCTTGAGAGTGAAGGCGAGATGTCGTTGGCGGTCCGCCCCATTGATTCCACCCTCGGTCCGTTTGCGGATGAAGATCGGGTGCCAACGCCACAGATTCTTGCGCTCGTTCGCCAGACGGCGCTCGTGGAGGCGTCCACAGGCCCAGGGCAATCGTTGCCGGACATGCTGCTGCAACGCGCCGATCCTTCAAGGAACCTCCGGGATGGCAGCCTTTCCGCTTTCGCTGCCACCCCGACAGGGGAGAGCGTGTTCGCGCGTGTGACAAACGAGAACGTCACCGCCGTTGCCAAGACAGAAGCCGCGCGCGCAGCTGGGCCGGGCGCACAGCCAAACGACGAGCGCGTCATCATCGTGCAGCGCGGGCAAAGCCTGGCGACCATCCTGGTGGAGAACGGTGCGTCGCTGGCGGAAGCGCGCGCAATCATTGAGGCGCTCTCGCGACGTTTCCGCCCCACCGATCTGCGCGAGGGCCAGCGTGTCCGCATTGCTATTTCGCCGGTGGAAGCTGGCCAGACCCGCCGGCAGATCCTGAGGGTTGCAGTCGTTACCGAGCGCCAGGTGCTTGGCACGGCTGTCTTGACCGACCAGAGCCAATTCGTGGCCATTGACGCGACGCTTGAGTCGCTTGAGCAAATGGCGAGTTCCGCTGCGGAGGCAGAAGAGGAAGAGGAAGAGGCTCAGCCCGAGCGCACCACCCCCTCTCTGTATGCCTCGATCTACGAGACGGCCTTGCGCCAGAACATCCCGCGCCGTCTCATTGATCAGCTGATCCGCATCTATGCCTATGATTTCGATTTCCAGCGCAGGGTTCGCCCCGGCGACTCATTCGAGGTGTTTTACTCTGCGGATGAAGAGCTGGGCGGCACCGTTGACCGCGACGACATTCTCTACGCCTCGCTGACGGTCGGCGGCGAGACACGTCGCTACTTCCGTTTCCAGACCGAGGATGACGGGGTTGTTGACTATTATGACGAGCGCGGGCGCTCGGCGAAGAAGTTCCTGCTGCGCACACCCTTGAACGGTGGCACCTTCCGCTCCGGCTTTGGCATGCGCCGCCACCCGCTCCTTGGGTACTCACGGCTGCACTCGGGCGTTGACTGGTCAGCGCCCGTTGGAACCCCAATCGTTGCCGCAGGCGCTGGAACGATAACCAAGGCAGCATGGGATTCAGGCTATGGCCGGCGCGTCGAGATCCAGCACTCCAATGGATACATGACGACCTATTCTCACCTCTCCGGATTCGCGCGCGGCTCTGCGCCGGGCGCGCGGGTGTATCAGGGGCAGGTGATTGGCTTCCTCGGGTCTTCTGGTCTGTCGACGGGGCCGCACCTGCACTATGAAGTGCTGGTGAATGGGTCGTTCGTGGACCCGATGCGAATCCGTGTGCCGCGCGGTCGCACGCTTGAAGGGCGCTTCCTGGCAGAGTTCGAGCGCGAAAGAACCCGGGTGGAGCAGATGATGCGCCGTGACAACGGCACTGCGCGGGTGGCGCAGGTCAACTGATCAAGCCTTGAGAAACACGCGCCCATAGCCGGTTGGCCGGGGCGCATCAGGTCCGACCCGATCAAGTGCCGTTGCAAGCGTCACGGCCACGGAATCAAGAATCGGGATGCCAAGTTCCAATTCAAGCCGCGCCGCAAGCGCTGCAGCGCGCATGTTCGTGCACAGGATGGCGATCGCATCGGGACCGGATCGCGCCACAGAGCGAATCATTGCCTCGATCATCGCCTCATCAAGCGTGGCGAACGAGAAATTGTCGCGAAGCCCTGCGTGTTGTTCTGCAATTACATCGATGCCGTTTGCGGCATAGACGTCGGCGATCTGAGCCTGGACATCAGATGTGTAGGGCGAGACCAGCCCCAGTCGACGCACACCCATGCGGGCGAATTGTTCAAAATAGCCGAGAACGCAGGTCGCGGCCTTTATGCCCGTCGCCGATTCGATCGCCGCGACGAGCGCACGGTCGCGCTCCAGGCCAAGCCAACTGGCAGATGTACCGTTCCAGGCGATGACATCCACCTTCGCATGGGACAACAGATCAGCCGCCGCGAGAATCGGTGCGAGATCAAACTGGCCGAGCGCGGCCTGATCCAGCGCTATCTCGGTGACCTTGAATCGGGAGAAGTGGACGCTGACACCCGAAAGACCGGCAATGAGCTCAGCAGTCACCGGCTCAAGGATCGTATTGGACGATGGGGTCAGCATCCCGAGCCGGATCAAGGTGCCTTCAACCATGCATGTGCGGGATCATCACGAAACTTCCACGTGCGGACTGGCCCGGCCATGACGTTCAGATACCAAAGGTCATAGCCATGCGCCGCTGCAACCGGATGGTATCCACGCGGAACGAGCACAACATCACGATCACGCACTGTCATGGCCTCATCCAGCGTGCCGTCATCTGTATAGACGCGCTGATGCGCATAGCCCTGAGCAGGCTTCACCTGATGGTAGTAGGTTTCTTCCAGCGCGCTCTCGTTCGGAAGATCAAGAGTGTCGTGTTTGTGTGGCGGGTAGCTCGACCAATGCCCGCCGGGCGTGATCACTTCCACAACCAGCAATGCATTGGCCGGGGCCGTCTCCGGCAGGATATTGCGGACATAGCGTGTATTGGTGCCCGTACCACGCGTTTCCTGGGCAACGTCAGCGGCCCTGATGACGCGCGGTGAAAATCCAGGCCCGCCTGGCGCTGTGCAGACCGCGATCTCGACATCGGTCTCGCATTCGACCGTCCACTCCGAGGGCGCGGGGATATAGACTGAATCCGGCGCGCCATCGAATGGTGACATCCGAGCGCCAAGCACCCCGAAATCCTGCTGGCCGGTCTTTATTCTGGCCTTTCCGGAGACCAGCACAAGGCATGCTTCCCGAGTCTGGTGGCCTGCCTGGATGCGCGATCCTGCAGCAAGCTTGTGGACCTCGAAGCCTATATGGGTCCAACCCGCCGAAAGGGGCGTGACGCGATGGGTGAGCGAACCGGCATCCGGCCTCAGCAGCAGCTTGCTCATGATCTCAATCCTGCGACGCGAAGTGCGCGCACGACTTCGGCATAGCCTTTCTTGGCATAGGCGAGAGGTGGCGCTTTTTCCGGATCCTGTTCCGCTTCAACAACGACCCACCCGTCATAGCCCGGCAAGGCTTTAAACACGGTGGCAAAATCCACCATGCCGTCCCCCGGCACCGTATAGACGCCGGCCAGAACCGAATCGAGAAAGCTCCAATCCTCTTTGTCAGAGCGTGCCCTGACATCGGGCCGAACATCCTTTGTATGCACGTGGAAAATCCGCGAACGATAATCCCGTGCAAGCCCGGCAGGGTCGGTCCCTGCCCAGGTTGCGTGCCCCGTATCGAGCAACAGGCCGACAGAAGGGCCGGTTGCAGCCATCAGCGCATCAATGTCGTCGCGCGACTGCACGATCGTGCCCATGTGATGGTGGTAGACGAGGCGCACGCCCTGCTTCAGGGTTTCATCCGCTACCGCCGTCATCCGCGCACCGAATTGAGCCCATGCGCCGGGCGCGAGCACAGGCCTTGCCGACAAGGGCAGATCGCGGTTGCCATGGATTGCGTTTGACGTCTCGGCAAACACCAGAACGTTGGACCCCATCGCCTTCAAAAGATCGAGGTGCGGGCGAAGCGCTGCCAGTTCTGCCGCCGCATCCCGTTTGAGAAGCTCAGCCGAATACCAGCCCGAGATACAGGCCATGCCAAATGGCGCCAGCGCTGCCTTGAGAGCTTCGGGCTCGCGGGGGAACTTGTGGCCAAGCTCCATTCCCTCAAATCCGGCCTCCTTCGCCTCGGCAAGGCAAACCTCCAATGGAGTCGCGCCGCCGATCTCGCGCATATCATCGTTCGACCAGCCAATTGGATTGGCACCTATGCGGATCATCTCATCATCCCTTAAACGCTTTTTTGCCGTGCCCGCACGATGTCATACGCTGCGCGTGCAGCCCTGACCTCAGGTCGCACCGAGACCTCGGGAATGGCGACATCCCACCACGTCCCGCCCGCGCTGGTTGATCGAGCGGGGTCTGTATCGATGACAACCACAGATGTTCGATCCGCTGCCCTGGCGCGTGCAAGAGCTGCACCGAGCGCTTCAATTGTGTCGACCTTCTCGGACAGCGCGCCAAGGCTTGCCGCGTGGGCCGCAAAGTCGATTTGCGGCAAGGTGGTGTGCCGGGATGCGTTCAGAAGATTATTGAAGCTCGCGCCGCCGGTTGCGCGCTGCAGCCGGTCAATGCAGCCGAAACCGCGATTATCCAGCACGACGATGACCAGCTTCAGTCCGAGCATGACGGACGTCGCAATCTCGCTGTTCATCATGAGATACGAGCCATCGCCAACCATCACGATGACGTCCCGCTCCGGATCAGCCATCTTTACGCCAAGGCCGCCGGCAATCTCATAGCCCATGCAGGAGTAGCCATACTCCACATGGTAGCCGCCAGGGCCGCCCGGCTGCCACAGGCGATGAAGTTCGCCGGGCAGGCCACCTGCCGCGCAGACAATCACATCACGCGGCAAAGACTGGCTTTGAACCACGCCGACAACTTGCGCATCTGACGGGATCTGGCCGGGCTTCATCGCCGTGATGGCTGCAACATCCTGATCCCATCGCACCTTGTCAGCGCTCGCAGCAGCCGACCATTGCGCATCGACCGCGAACCCTGACAGCGCGTGCGACAAAGCCTCAAGGCCCACACGCGCATCAGCGACAAGCGGCAGGGCCCCATGCTTTGCCGAATCAAAGGCCTGAACGTTGAGCCCAATGATCTGTCCGCCGAACAGCGTCCGCGAACCTGATGTGAAGTCCTGCAGGCGCGTTCCAACCGCAATCACCACCTCAGCCGAGGCTGCGGCAGCATTGGCCGCTGCTGTTCCGGTGACACCGACCGCGCCAAGCGCCAGGGGATGGCCGGCAGGCATCGACGAACGGCCAGCCTGGGTCTCGACGACCGGAATGCGATGGCGCTCGCAAAAGGCCAGAAGTGCAGTTTCCGCTTCAGAGTAGAGCACGCCGCCGCCCGCAACGACGACCGCTGTTTTCGCCTTCGCGATTGCAAGCGTGGCTTCTGCGAGTTCCTGACGGTCCGGTTCCGGTCGGCGCATGCGCCACAGACGGGGTGCAAAAAACGCTTCGGGGTAGTCAAACGCCTCAGCCTGAACGTCCTGGCACAGGGCAAGCGTCACGGGCCCGCATTGCGCCGGGTCGGTCAGGACCTGCAGGGCGCGCGGCAAGGCGGTCAAAAGCTGTTCGGGCCGCGTGATCCTGTCAAAGTAGCGCGACACAGGCCGAAAGCAGTCATTGGCCGAGATCGTCGCGTCCTCGAAATCCTCGATCTGCTGAAGCACCGGATCGGGGCGCCGCGAGGCATAGACATCGCCGGGCAGGAACAGAACGGGAAGCCGGTTCACGTGTGCGAGTGCTGCCGCCGTCACCATGTTGGTTGCGCCTGGGCCAATCGACGTCGTGCAGGCCATCATGCGACGACGCCGGGACGCCTTGGCAAAGGCAATCGCAGCATGGGCCATGGACTGCTCATTATGCGCCCGAAAGGTCGGGAAAGCATCGCCAGCCTGTTGAAGAGCCTCGCCGAGGCCGGCCACATTCCCGTGTCCGAAAATGGCCCAGATTCCTGCAAACAACGGCAGATGCTCACCATCAATCTCGACGGATTGCGCCGATAGCGCGCGAACCAGCGCCTGCGCCATGGTCAGCCTGAGAGTGCGCATCAAGATCCCCGTCCGCTTTTCAAAAGCGCAGTATCAAACGCCTGGGTTGCTGTTCGAAAGCGGCTGACGAGCGCGTCACGAGCCTGAGCTTCATCTGCGGTTGCGGCATAGCTGTCGAGCACCGGGCCAAAGATCGAGCGGCCACCCACGAACCCCTTCACCAGCGGTTCGGCGAGCGCAAGTTCAAAGTCGCTCTGGGCGTTCTCAAGGCTGCGCAAGATCACGATAAGGCCCCGCACATGGGGATCCACCCTCATCGCGGTTGAGGCCAGCACGGTATAATCCGCTTTCGAAGATTGCGGCTCGACAAGCCACCAATCCGGCAAAACCCCATCCGATGCCAACCGGGCGATCAAGGCCGCCACGCTTTCATGACTGTCGGTGAGCGCCTCAACCAGAAGTTCGCGCCCGTCTGCCCGGCAGATGGCAGCAATCTGCCTGATTTCCTGCAGTGTCTGTGACAGTGGCGTGCGCGCATCGGCCCGCGCATTCGCAATCACCTTGACGATCTGTTGGACAGGCCATTCCGACGGCTCCTGACCAAACAAATCGGGCTGAAGATGCGGAAACTGGCGCACAATCGCGAGCGGGTGGTCAGCCGCGTGGAACAACGCATCGCGCCCGATCAGGCCATCGAGGAATACGCCGACACCTGGCTGGCCTGCGCCAACACTGGCTGCCGCCTCAACAACCAGACGCTTGAAGCGCCCGAGCGTGGCGGGATCGCCGCCCTTCTCCAGCATTCGAGGCCCAAGATCGTGGAGACCATGGTCGATGGAAATGAAGCGAAGCGTCGCCGCCCTTGGCAAGCGCGTGGTCGCACGATGAATACGGTTGAGCGCCACGTCTTTTCGAAGAGCGCGGTGCGGCGAGCCTGACGACAGGAAGTGGCTGAGCTCCGTCCAGGTTGGATATTCAGACGAGCACAGCAACCGCGACACGGCAAAGGCACCACAGGCATTTGCAAAGCGCGCGCAGGTTTCAAGCGGTTCATCCCTGAACCAGCCGCGCAGGAACCCGGCCATGAACGCGTCGCCTGCACCAAGCACATTATAGACTTCCACGGGAAAACCTGGACCCCGAATCCCCTGTTCAAGATCTTTGGGAATGTCAGCGTCAAACACGACGCATCCCATCGGGCCACGCTTCAGGACGAGGACAGCACCAGGCGAAAGCCGGCGCACGGCGGTCAGTGCAGCAACAGTCTCCTCACTGCCGCCAGCGATGTGAAACTCTTCTTCTGTGCCAACGATCAGGTCGCAGAAGGGCAGAATGACCTGGAGGGCTGCGGTCACGGTCGCGGAGGAACGGTAGCGCTCTTCGCCGGCGCCGTGACCTGAAAGACCCCAGAGGTTCGGGCGATAGTCGATATCAAAAACAACGCGCCGACCGAGCGCCTTGGCGAGATGGATCGCCTTCATCTGTGCCCCATGCGGAGATGGCAGGGCAAAGTGGGTCCCGGTGACAAGTGTTGCGCGCGCAGACCCAATCAAGGCCTCGCTGATATCGTGCTCATCGAGCGCGGCGTCAGCGCAATCGCTGCGATAGAAGATCAGGGGGAAGCGGTGATCATCCCGGACACCAAGGAGCACAAGCGCGGTGAGCCTGTCCGGATCCGTTGAAAGTCCGGAGGTATCGACACCCTCGCGATTCAACTGCTCGCGTATGAAGCGGCCCATGGCCTCGTCGCCCACCCGGCTGATGAGCGCCGACCTGAGACCCAGCCGCGCCGCACCGATCGCAATGTTTGCCGGACAACCTCCGACCGCCTTTGCAAAGGATGCGACATCCTCAAGTCGCGCGCCAATCTCCCGCCCGTAGAGATCGACAGACACGCGGCCAATCGTGACGACATCAAGATCCGGTTGCTGTGTCGTCATTCGTGCGCGCCCAGAACCATCTGCGCAAAATCGATAATGGCACCGGACATCAGTCCCGATTCATCCGAACAGAGATAGGCGCAGGCACGTGCGATCTCATCTGGCTTCACCAGCCGCCCCCAGGGTTGCGACGCCTCGGCTTCGGTCAACCATCCATCACTCTTGCCGTGATAGCGGCGCACAATGGCATCCTCGCCGGGCGTATCCATCCAGCCCACACCGAGACCGTTGACGCGGATGCGATCTTTCATCAGCGCGTAGGCGACATTCTTCGTCAGCGTCAAAAGCGCGCCCTTCGACATGGAGTAAGGGGTGAGGAACGGCTGGCCGCCATGCGCCGACATCGACAGGATATTGACGATGGCGCCCGCGCGCCCGTCGCGCTTCATGATCCTGGCTGCCTCCTGCATCAGGAAGAATGGAGCGCGGACATTGATTGCCATGATCATGTCGTAGACTTCAGGCGAGGTGTCGAGGATCGTGCCCCGATCTGTTGAAGCCGCTGCGTTGACCAACGCATCGACCCGGCCAAACTCGGCATCGGCCACCGCAATCACCTGGCGACACTGATCGACATGAGAAAGATCGGCCGGAACGAAGACTGTCCGGCAGCCGCCTGCGGAAAGGCTCGCGGCCACCGCTTCACCGCGCTGAACGTTGCGTCCGCAGATGACAAGCCCGGCAGCGCCGCGCTGGGCGAAGAGACGCGCCACGGCCTCGCCGAGACCCTGCGTTCCGCCGGTGATCACTGCAACGCGACCGTCAAGCCTTGCAGCCCCCATACCGTCCATGCACACACTCCTTTAGCCGGGGATCGCATTGCCCCCGTTGCGCAGCATGTCAGCAAATCCTACGCTCCCGCGCAAACGCTGATATTGGCGCGACGTCAAATCAGCGTGTTCTGAAGGGGGAATGCCAGTGCTTCGTATTGGACTTGTTGGCGCCGGGCGCATTGGGCGCATTCATGCCGGGAACGTGGTTGGAGCTGGTGCAAAACTCGTTGCAGTAGCTGACCCAATTGAAGCTGCGGCCGAATCACTCGCTGCCGCAACAGGGGCCCGATCGGCCAGTGTCGAGGCTGTCCTGAACGCCACGGACATTGATGCAGTGCTGATCTGTTCGCCAACAGATACCCATGCCGACTTCATCGAGACCGCCGTGAAAGCCGGCAAAGCAGTATTCTGCGAAAAGCCCGTGGATCTGTCATCCGATCGGATCCGGGCCTGTCTTTCTGTGGTCGAGAAGTCGGGTCGACCGCTGATGATTGGCTTTAATCGGCGCTTCGATCCGAACTTTGCCGAAGCGCAACGCCGGATTGCAGCGGGCGACATCGGCGCCGTTGAACTTGTCACGATCTTGTCGCGGGACCCCTCCCCGCCTCCTGCGGAGTATGTCGCGCGTTCAGGCGGACTGTTTCGCGACATGATGATCCATGACCTGGATATGGCCCGCTTTCTGCTCGGCGAAGAGCCGGTCGAGGTCCATGCGGTCGGCTCGTGCCTCGTTAACCCGGCTATTGGTGCCGCAGGCGATGTCGACACAGCCGCAGTCTTGCTGAAAACCGCGACGGGCCGGATCTGCCAGATCTCCAATTCCAGACGCGCCAGCTACGGCTATGACCAGCGCTTCGAAGTGCATGGCGCCAAGGGCATGGTGCGGGCGCATAACGTACCAGCGACAACCGTCGAAATCGCAACATCCGCCGGCTTTCTCGCAGACCCCGTGCTGCCGTTCTTTCTCGAGCGCTATGCCGAAGCCTATCGCGCGGAAATGCGCGCCTTCGTCGACTGCATCAGCAAGGGCTTGCCCCCCTCGCCTTCAGGCCTCGACGGGTTGAAGGCACAACTGCTCGCAGACGCGGCAACCACATCCTCTCAGACCGGCATGCCCGTGAAAGTCTCGCTGTGACGCCTGATCAATCTGGCCTGAGCGCCCGTTTCTTTGCTGCCGAAGCCATGGCCCGCCAACTGGGCGTCCTCGCCATGAGCTACTTCACCGACCAAAAGAGCCTCGGCATTTCCATGAAGGGCTCGCAGGATTGGCTGACCGAGGCCGACGGCCGGGTCGAGACTGCGTTTCGCGCCATGATCGCCGCGACATTTCCGAATGACACGGTGATGGGCGAGGAACAGGGTGGCGCCACGGGTGAAGCGCTGTGGATCATCGATCCAATCGATGGCACGGCCAATTTTGCACGCGGTGACCGCAGTTGGTGCGTTTCCATTGGATTTCTCGCAAACGGGGTTCCAACACTCGGCGTCATCTACGCGCCCGCCCTCGGCGAGATGTGGCTGGCCCGTGTCGGCCATGGTGCAACGCTCAATGGCGCACCGATCCGCTGCTCCTCAACAACAGACATAGCCCGGGCCTCGATTGAAGTCGGGTGGTCGCCACGACGCCCGATCGAAGACTACCTCGCGCTGGTCGGGGGGTACTTTCGCAAGGGCGCGAGCGTGAAGCGCTCGGCGTCAGGCGCGCTTGGTCTCGCGCACGTTGCGAACGGGCGAACCGATGCTTACGCCGAACTCCATATCAATGCCTGGGATGTGGCGGCTGGCGTTGTCATTGCTGCGGAAGCCGGCGCAATCCTGTCGCCTTTCTTCACAGGCGACTGGGCTGGTGGCGGCAACCCGATCGTTGCTGTCACACCAGCCCTTGCGAGCGAAATCATGCCCGGACTCGGACTTTAGGCTGCGCGTCAGCGCAGCCCTTGCTCAAGACGCGCGCTGGAACACCAGCGCGCCTGCCTCCACGCCGACCATCAGCTTTGTGCCATCGCCGACATCACCCGACAGGATCTTCTCTGCCAACGGGTCC
>JAIYEB010000231.1 GCA_027487195.1 Hyphomicrobiales bacterium
CAGTCCGCATGCGCCGACAACGCAAGCTGACAAAGCGCGTCGAGCGCGCGAAATGTAAAGAAAGCTCGTCACGCAGAACACCCCGGAGCCCAAAGGCAACGCACGCGCGCAACCTTAGTAGATCCAGTTTCGTTCGATCCAGTGAAGGAAGCGTTTACATACGCTCCGCGGTTCAATGCGTGCATCAGACCCCCGTGCAGGCGACCACCTGAGGACGCCCCGTGCCACGTCAGTCCGTAAAATGCAACCCGCCGCCCGATCGACAAGGGCCTTCGCCGGGAAAGCTGAAGATTATTGGAGGGTCGGAACGGCGCTGAGACCCGGGCCGAAACTCGAGACAATGCAGATCTGATAATCGCCCTGCATGTCGGCAAAAAGCTTGACGACAAGTGCGCCGACGCTCCGGCGCGCAAGTGCCCGCGCAGAGGCCTGCGCCGCCTTGTGTGTACTGAAGCATCGTGGTTGCACGGCATGGACATGAACGCCATGACGGACCAAGCGCACGCTGTGGAACGAGGGTGATGGCAGCATAGGCACGCTAGACAGCTCGATCACGGACGCCCCCCGGCTCTGTGTCTCAATGCATGCTGAAGTCTGTTTTCTTCGTCAGCACACTCAGGTGAGCGTAATGTGCAATGACCTGCCCCTGCGCGATATCTGCGTGCCATACCTATGTGGACATTGGTGGAAAACGCTTAGTCTCCACTTGCATCGCAATCAATTACTACGCGTTATCCATAAAAGTTATACGTAGTTCCAATAAAAGCAACATTCAAAAGTTTTGATAGCAACTAGTCTGTATCGTTACGTACGTTACCTATCCTTGGCAGGGCAGCAGCCAAGGCCGCGATAGCGTCGCCCATATCTTCATGGCTCGCAAATTCGGCAGGGTTGTGGCTGACGCCCGCCTTGCAACGAACAAAGAGCATCGCACTCGGGCCGAGCGCAGCCATCACCTGCGCATCATGCCCGGCACCTGACGGGAGTTCCCGCACCCGCTGGCCACCAAGTGCGATGGCTTCGGCAAGACCTGCCCGGAACACCGGATCGCAGGCCACCCGTTTGGCGACCTGGCTTTCGACATACTCAAGCGTGCAGCCGCGCCGTGCCGCGATGGCGTGGGCTTCCTCAAGAAACATGGAGACCGCTTCAACGCGCGTTGCATCAACGCTCGATCGCACATCAATTGAAAACACGGCACGATCTGGAATGACATTGACGAGGCCTGGCCCAATCGAGACCTTGCCAATTGTGGCGACAAGCCCATCGCGACCAGACCGCGCACGCCGCTCAAGGGCGAACGCCATTTCGGCCATGGCCTGAAACGCATCATGACGGTAGGCCATCGGAACCGTGCCGGCATGTCCCGCGACACCGGTCACGGTCAAAACCCCGCGGGTCTGGCCAACAATAGCCTCGACCACTCCGAGCGATAACCCTTCGGCTTCAAGCACAGGGCCCTGTTCGATGTGGACTTCAAGATACCCGGCAAAGGTCTCGCGCGCGATGGCGGCCTTCGCGATGTCGTCCGGTGATTTGCCAAAGGCAATCAACGCCTCGCGCAGGGAAATGCCGTCTTCATCAAGCCCATCCAGCGATGCAGGATTGAATTGCCCGGTAAGCGCAAGTGAGCCAGCGAATGTTGCGGGAAAGCGCGAGCCTTCCTCATCACCAAAAGCGATGATTTCAATGTCATGGTTGATCCGCAGCCCGGCCCTTCGTGCTTCGCGGAGAGCCAAAAGGGGCGCCACGACGCCAAGAGGTCCGTCAAACCGACCGGCGTTGACCACGGTATCAATGTGCGAACCAAGCACCAGCCGCTTGGCGTCAGGCTTGCCGCAGCGCCAGATCCCGCGCACCGAAGCGACAGCATCTTCGCTGACCTCAAGACCATCGGCGCGCATCCAGGCCCCAACCAGGTCCATCGCGCGGCGATGTTCAGGGGTGAGGTAAAACCGCGCGATCATCCCAGGCCGTGAGGTGATTGCAGCCAGTTCAAGCAAAAGCGCGTCTGCTTCTGCTCCAAGTGCCTTGCTCACGAGACCCGATCCTCTATCCGGAAACGGATAATGCGCTTGATGTGTCCCATGGCTGTCTGGAACTCCGATTCGATATCGTTCTGCAATCGCTGTTCAAACGATTCCAGGATCTCAAACTTGGTCGCGCCTCCGCGCACGGCATGAATGAACGGAAAGCCGAATTTCGCCTTGTAAAGACGATTCAGCGTCGTAAAGCGCTCAAATTCCTCTTCACTGAGGGTATTGAGACCAACGCTGTTTTGTTCCGATGTTGAGTCGGCTGTGAGCGTTCCCGCCTTCATTGCGCGCCCGGCAAGGTCCGGGTGAGCATTCACAAGGACAAGAAGCTCTTCTCGCGTGGCGCCATCGAGAACGGCATGAAACGCGCTGCTGAAGCCATCCCTCGTCGCAAAGGGGCGCGCGAGAACAGCTCTTTCCGCAACCCATTGCGAATGCTCGGCGATACCGCCGAACGCATCGACAAACGCGTCAACCGTCATTGCATTGACGGCATCAATTGAAAGCTGTGTCATGTCTCAACGGGCCCGCTGCGCAAGAAGCCAGGCGCCCAATTCGCGCCGTTCCTCGTCTTTCATGTCCGTAAAGCCACCGAGCGGCATCGCCTGCGACGTCACGGCCTGGCTCATGACTGCGCTCGAATGGGTGCGGATCAGGTCGAGCGTTTCGAGCTTGATGCCTTTGGGGGCCTCGGCAAAGCCCTCAAGGGTTGGCTGTGCGGCATGGCACGCAGCACAATGGGTCTTCACGATCTCAAGGACGCGCGCATCGGCAACGCGCATGCCGGCCATGGCCGGATCGATGCGTGGCGCGGTCATCACCACCGCAACGGCGAGAACGCCAGCCGCTGCCGGAACCGCCCAGCCGATCCGCGAGATCGGGTCATGCGCCTCATGGCGCACCCAGAACCACCGCGCCAACGCACCCAAGACAATCACGAGCGCAGCCACAAGCCAGGCGTGCGGGTGGGAATGCAGGATCGGATAGTGGTTCGAGATCATGAACAGGATGACCGGGAGGGTCAAAAACGTATTGTGCATTGACCGATTTTTGCCCGCAGCGCCCAGCGCAGGATCGGGTGTGCGTCCGGCAATGAGATCGGCCACAATCTTCTTCTGGTTGGGGATGATGATGAACCGCACGTTTGCGACCATGATCGTGCCAACCAGCATCCCGATATGGATAAACGCGCCACGGCCCGAAAAGATGTGGGTGAACCCCCAGGTCATCAGGATGAGGAATGCAAACACCATGGCCGCCAGCAGCACCGGCTGCTTGCCCAGAGGCGATTTGCACATTGCATCGTAAACGAACCAACCAAGCGTCAGCGACACGAGCGACAGCCCGATCGCGGTTGCGGGCGTCATCGCAAGGACCCTTGGGTCGATCAGATAGGCCTGCGCATTCCAGTAATACATGACCGCAAGCAGGGCGAAGCCGGTCAGGAATGTGAGGTAGGCCTCCCACTTGTACCATTGCAGGTCAGGCGGCATGTTCGCGGGCGCTGAGGCGTATTTTTCAACGCTGTAAAAGCCGCCGCCATGAACCAGCCAGGCTGAGCCCATGACGCCTGGCGCAAGACCTTCCCGCTTCCTCAGCGACATATCGAGCGCGACAAAATAAAATGACGTCCCGATCCATCCGATGCCCACGATGACATGCGCCCAGCGCAACAGGATGTTCAGCCACTCTACGAGATGTGCGTCCATAAGCCTCGTCCACAAGTTCCTGCGCAAGTTCTTTGTGCATTGCACGCGTTGTAACTGCAGCTGGGGACCGTGTCACCCGGGCGCAGCGACACTGTTTTAAGCCCTATAACCCCCTCCCCGTTGGCCTTGGAATCCGGCTAGATCAGCTCAGATGCTTCGCCCGCAACGCCTTGACCCGCTTTTTGCACCAGCGACCTCGGTCCCGGGGATTGGTCCGGCCGTATCCAAAACACTGTCCCGTCTGTTTGATCACGGCCAAGAGCCGCGCGTGCTTGATCTTGCCTTTCACATGCCCGCGACGATCGTCGACCGGCGCTTGAAAACAACGATCTCCCAAGCCCCCGTTGGCTCAATTGCAACCCTGACCGTAGAGGTGGAAGACCATAGACGCGCCCCGCCCGGCCGCCGTGGCAGCCCGCATCGCGTCATTGCATCAGACGCAACCGGCGACATCATCCTCGTCTATTTTGTAGGCGACCCAAGCTGGGTCGAGCGCATGCTGCCGGTTGGTACGACGCGCATCATTTCCGGCCGGGTCGATATCTACGATGGCATCAAGCAGATTGCCCATCCCGATCATGTCGTCTCCCCGGAACAGGCCGACAAGTTGCCGGAGCTTGAGCCGGTCTATCCGCTGACCGAGGGTTTGAGCGCCCGTGTCCTGACGCGCGCCATCCATACCGCCGTCGAGCGCGTGCCTGATCTTGCGGAATGGATTGATCCGGATTTTCGCGCCAGGAACCAATGGCCAGCGTTTCGCGAAGCGCTCAACCGGCTTCATAATCCGCTGGAGCCGGGCGATGCGGACCCCGCAAATCCTGCAGCAACGCGGCTGGCCTATGATGAGCTGTTTACCGGGCAGGTTGCACTTGGCCTTGTGCGCGGCGAGCAAAAACGCGGCGCAGGCAACGCCATTGTCGGCACCGGCGTCCTCGTGGAAGCGATCAGATCAGGCCTGCCCTTTGCTCTGACAGGTGCGCAGACCAGAGCCATATCGGAAATCCATGCGGACATGGCACGGCCTGAGCGCATGATGCGTCTTCTTCAGGGCGATGTGGGTTCAGGCAAGACAGTCGTTGCCCTCTTGGCCATGGCACGTGCGGCCGAAGCAGGCTTTCAATCCGTCCTGATGGCACCAACAGAGATTCTGGCGCGCCAGCATGCGGCAGGCCTGCAACGATTAGCCGCCGCGTCAGGTCTCAGGATTGGCCTTCTGACCGGGCGGGAGAAGGGCAAGGATCGCGCAACCCTGCTGGCTGAACTCGCATCAGGCGATCTCATGATGCTTGTTGGAACCCACGCCGTGTTTCAGCAAGGCGTTGCCTTTCACCGCCTTGGGCTTGCCATTGTCGATGAACAGCATCGCTTTGGCGTTGAGCAGCGTTTGGCACTTGCCTCCAAGGGCAACGATGTCGATCTCCTCGTCATGACCGCAACGCCGATCCCGCGCACGTTGGTGTTGACCTATTACGGCGATATGGACGTCTCCAGGCTGGACGAAAAGCCGCCTGGCCGAAAGCCAATTGATACCAGGGTTTTGCCGCTTGAACGGCTGTCTGAGGTGGTTGAGGGTGTTGGTCGCGCGATCAAGCGTGGGGATCGTGTCTATTGGATCTGTCCGCTGGTCTCAGAGTCCGAACACATTGATCTGGCCGCAGCGGAAGAGCGCCATGAAGCGTTGGGGCAGCATTTTGGCGCGGCCGTCGGCCTCCTCCATGGCAAGATGGCAGGTAGCGCCAAGGATGCGGCCCTTGGCGCCTTTCAGCGCGGCGAGACCACGATCCTTGTTGCAAC
>JAIYEB010000253.1 GCA_027487195.1 Hyphomicrobiales bacterium
CATCAGCTTCAGGTACCATTCATATGGCAGCATGTTCAGGGCCTTGAGCATGTAGGCAAAGCGGCGCGGAAAGGTGATTTCGAAGCGCGGCTTGGAAAACCCGTCAGCAATCCGCTTGGCTGCGGCGTCAACCTTCATCAGGAACGGCATTTCGAAGGGATTTTGCGCTGTTGCCGGTGTTTCCACAAAGCCGGGATTGATGACGCCGATATGGACATTCACCAGATCAAGATCGAACTTCAGCGAGCCAGCGAGATTGATCAGGCCAGCCTTGGTCGCGCCATAGGCTGCTGAGGTTGGCAATGCACCGTATCCGGCGACTGAACTCGTGATCCAGATCTGGCCGCGCTTTCTTGGCACCATGACCGGGATGATCGCGCCAAGTGCATTGACGGTCCCCATCAGGTTCACATCGAAACTCTTGCGGAACTTGTCGTGCTCAAAGGGCAAGGCGCGGACCGGAAGATAGATCCCGGCGTTCAGAACGGCGATCTGGATCGGCCCCATGCTGGCTTCGATCTCGGCAACCGCGCTGTCCATGTCCTGATGCTTGGTCACATCGCCGGGAAATGCCCGGATCAGCCCGTTTCCTTCGGCCTCAAGCTTGGCGAGGTCTTCGCGCGAGCGGGCGGTTGCTGCCACACGAAAGCCGCGTCCGGCAAGTTCCAGAGCCAGCGCGCGGCCAATGCCTGTCGATGCGCCTGTGATCCAGACAATGCCATCAGAGGGTAGAGGTGCAGGCATCAAACGTCGCTCCTGAATATCAATTCTCAGGGATACGTTCGAAACACCGTTTCAGATGCAGCCACCCACGCACAAAGGCTCACGTGCTCATTGGGATGTTCTAGCGGCTGCGGGTCCGGGGAGGACGTTCGCAGCTGCGGATCAGGCGCTCGCGCGCTGCCCAGTAGCTGTCGCCTTCAATCGTGCCCCGTGGCGCCTGGCCGCGTGGCCCCATCAGCCAGACCTGTTCAAAGCCCTGGCCGAGGGTTGACGCGAGTTGGGCTGCCTGGGCGCGTGTGGCGCGCGGATCGCCATTGATGCGGCCTGCGCTGATCAGCCTTGCGCGCACTTCCATGCGCCTGAACTGGCAAAACGTGATCAAGCGGCCGGCTTCCGTGCGAAGATCCTGGAAAAGGTTCCGCGCCTCCTCGATCGCCTGAATGCGCTCTGGCGAAAGCACCGGGCCGCGGGCTGGCTGCGCAAGCGCAGGGACCTGACAGCACCCAAGACCAACGATCGCCGCAAGCAGCACCCTACGCATCAAGCGCTGCCCTGATCTTTGCAGCCGTTGCCGACAGCAATTCGTCGGCAACGCGCTCGCCCGTATGCGGCTTCATGGCGACCCCTTCAAAGCGCGGGATCACGTGGACATGAAGGTGGAACACAACCTGACCACCCGCTGGCTCATTGAACTGCTGGATGGTCACGCCATCAGCCCCCAGCGCCTTCATGACCGCATGCGCCATCTTTTGCGCGACGCGCATGACGGCTGAAAGATCTTCAGGCGACACATCGAGAATGTTGCGCGAGGGCGCTTTTGGCAGCACGAGCAAATGGCCTTCGCCGCGCGGCATGATGTCCATGATCACGAGGGTTGCGTGATCCTCGTAAACCCGGTGGGACGGCCACTCCCCGCGCAGGATCTTGCCAAAAGGGTTTTGCGGATCATAGGCAGGCATCATCGCTCTCCGACTCTGCGCCACTGTCGCAATGGCCAGGGCCGATGGTCAAGGCGTGTCGCGCAGCCAGATTCCGGCACCGGTCTCAACCGTTCGTCCCGGCTGGCGCTTCCGGGCTTTTTCATGCAAGGGATTTTGAGGGCTTCAAAGGATTGGACATGCAGCTTCATTTGCTTGGAACCAAGGGCGGCCCTGCAATCCGCACTGGTGGCCCCTCGCCGACCGCCCATCTCTTGGCGGTGGGCTCGAAAACCTACGTGATTGATTGCGGGCTTGGCGTCACCCGTGGCCTTGTCGAAACCGGCATGAAGCTGCAGGACCTTGAGACGATCCTGATCACGCACCACCACTCCGACCATACGCTTGAATGGGGCCCTCTGATCCACACGGCCTGGACGGCTGGTCTGGCAAGACCTGTCATGACCTATGCGCCACCGCCGATGCACCAGCTGAAGGCCGGGTTCCTGGCGGCGATGGATTTCGACATCAGGACGCGGATCGCGGATGAAGGCCGCCCTGACCTTGCCGGGTTGATGGGGATCACCGAATACGGGCCGGGCCTCGTCTTCGATGATGGTGTTGTGCGCGTCAGTGCGCTTCGAAATGTTCATCCCCCGATCACGCAAAGCTACGCGCTGCGATTCGAGGCCGAGGGCCGGGTTGTGGTGTTTTCCGGCGACACGGCCTTCCTGCCGGAGCTTGCCGACTTTGCCCGCGATGCCGACGTGCTGGTCCATGAAGCGATGTATGGACCGGGCGTTGATGCGCTCGTTCAGCGCGTCAAGAACGGAACGCGCTTGAAGGAACATCTCCTTGCAAGCCATACGCTTGCGGAAGATGTCGGGCGCATCGCAACCCTTTCTGGCGCGCGCCATCTTGTCCTCAATCACCTCGTTCCAGCCGATGATCCTTCCGTCACCGCAGCCGATTATGAACGCGCTGTGCGTACGACCTTTGGTGGGGCTTTGACGGTTGGTCGCGACGGGCTCATCATCGACATCGTTTCAAGCTGAAGGCTCCCATGAAACTCGCAAGTCTGAAGAACCGCACCCGTGACGGGCGCCTCGTTGTCGTCTCTGAAGATCTCACCCGCTCGACGGATGCGCGCATGATTGCGCCCACCCTTCAGGCGGCGCTCGATGATTGGGCGCATCTTGGGCCAAGGCTCGAGGATCTCGCCCGGGATCTGGCGCTGAATGCCGTTCCATCCGAACGGTTTCACGAGCGCGACTGCCTGTCGCCTTTGCCGCGCGCCTACCAGTGGGTCGATGGCTCGGCCTACGTGAACCATGTCGAGCTGGTGCGCAAAGCACGCGGCGCGGACATGCCAGCGTCATTCTGGACCGACCCGCTGATGTATCAGGGCGGATCCGACGGGTTTCTGGCCCCTCGCGATGCCATCATCGCCCGTGACGCCGCCCATGGCATCGACTTTGAGGCCGAAGTCGCTGTCATTACCGATGATGTTCCCATGGGGACGAGCCCGGAAGTGGCGCGTGGTCTCATTCGCCTCGTCATGCTTGTGAACGATGTTTCGCTTCGAAACCTGATCCCTGCGGAACTTGCCAAGGGCTTTGGCTTTGTCCAATCAAAGCCAGCGTCCGCGTTCTCGCCTGTGGCCGTTACGCCTGACGCGCTCGGCACTGCCTGGAAAGATGGCAAGCTCAATCGCCCGCTTCTGTCCACGCTCAATGGCAAGCTCTTCGGCAAACCCAATGCCGGCAGCGATATGACCTTCGATTTTGGACAGTTGATCGCGCATGCCGCGAAAACCCGCGCGCTCGTGGCCGGCTCGATTGTTGGATCCGGGACAGTGTCGAACAAGGGTGCGGATGGCGGTCCGGGCAAGCCCGTGTCCGACGGTGGCCTTGGCTATGCCTGCATTGCCGAACAGCGCACGGTGGAAACCATCCTGACGGGTGGGGCGAAAACAGGCTTCATGGCGCATGGCGACCGCATTCGCATCGAGATGCTCGATGACCGGCACCACTCGATCTTCGGAGCCATCGAACAGGACATCCAGATCACATGATGCCCTTGGCTGGGACGTGCTAGGCGAAACAAGATGAGCGAACAGCCCGTCACCTCAACGTTGCGCCGCTCGATTGGCATGGCGCTTTCGCTGTCAAAGCCGTTCTTTACGTCGAAAGAGCGCCGGATTGCCTGGAGCCTCTTGATTGCGGTCATCGCGATCGAGCTTGGCATCGTCTACATTCTCGTCATCTTCAATGCCTGGAACGCATCGTTCTACAACGCATTGCAGGAGCGCGACTGGCCGGTCTTTATCCAGCAGCTTGGCGTCTTCGTGATGATCATTGCTGTGTTTTTGCCGTTTGCAGTGCTTCAGACCTATCTCAATCAGTGGCTGAACATCCGCTGGCGCAGCTTCATGACAGAGCGGTATCTCGCGGGCTTCCTCGCCGAGGGTCGCCACTACCGCATGCACGTCTCAGGCGATGCCGCCGACAATCCCGACCAGCGCATCGCCGAGGATGTGCGCCTGTTCGTGTCGCGCAGCCTGGAACTGTCGGTTGGACTGCTCGGCCAGATCGTCACGTTCCTGTCCTTCGTCGTGATCCTCTGGGGCCTGTCGGCAGCGGCTCCGATCGTGATCGGCGGCGTCGACTATTCAATACCGGGTTATCTCGTCTGGGCGGCCCTTGCCTACGCAGTTGCAGGCACACTCATCACACACGTGATTGGGCGCCCGTTGATCGGGCTCAACTTCACGCAGCAAAAGGTCGAGGCCGATTTTCGCTATGGCCTGGTTCGGGTGCGCGAGAACACCGAGGCCATTGCCCTGTCCAAGGGCGAGCCCGCCGAGCGGGCGACCTTGTCAAAACTGTTTTCCGGCATTCGCCAGAACTGGTTTGACCTCATGAGCCGGCAGGCGAAGATGACGTTCTTCACCGCAGCCTACGGCCAGGTCTCGTCGATCTTTGCCATCCTCGTGCTCGCGCCGGCCTATTTTGCCGGAAAGATCCAGCTCGGGGCGCTGTTCCAGACCACGCAGGCGTTTTCGCAGGTCCAGTCCGCCCTGTCCTATTTCATCACGAGCTACCAGCGTCTGGCGGAGTGGAAAGCGGTTGTTGATCGGCTCGATGGGTTTGAGGCTGCCATCCGCTTGTCGGATGTGACGCCCGATCCTGCGGTTCAAATCACTGAGGGCGATGAGATCAGCGCTGACGGCGTTGTCGCGCGACTGCCCGATGGACGCATCCTGACGGCGCCTGCAACGCTTGTCGTTCAGCGCGGACAGCATGTCGTGGTGTCCGGGCCGTCAGGGTCTGGCAAGACCACGCTGTTTCGCGTGCTGACCGGGATCTGGCCCTGGGGTCTTGGCCGGGTTTCGCTTCCGTCCCCAAGCATGGTCATGGCGCTGCCACAGCGACCCTACATGCCGCTTGGGACCCTCAAGGCAGCGCTGGCCTATCCTCACCCGCCAGAAACCGTGACGGATGAAGCCGCAGCGGAGGTTTTGACCGCGCTTGGCCTTGGAAAGCTGATCGATGGCCTTGGTGTCGAGGCCCCCTGGGGCCAGTCGCTGTCAGGTGGCGAACAGCAACGCGTTCAGATCGCGCGCGCACTGTTGGCCAAGCCCGATTGGCTGCTGCTCGACGAAGCCCTGTCTGCGCTTGATCCGGATATGGAGCGGCGTGTGGTGAAGCTCATCGAGGAGCGGCTCCCGACAACGACAATCCTGTCCATTGCCCATCGCCTGCCAGACGGCGCGCGTGTTGACCGCACCGTTGCGCTGAACGCCGTGACGGCCTGAGGGGCGCGGATCAAACCTACGTCCTTTTCCCGCGACCGTGCGCCCCTTGGACGCGCGCAAGAACCGGGGCTATGGTCATGCGCTGACAGGAGGTCTCAATGGCAAAGACAGACAAGCGCGCAAAGATCGTGGATGCGTTCATGGCGGTTCTGGGAGAGACCGACTGGCAAGACGTCACCATGCCCATGGTCAGCGCACGGGCCGGACTTCCCCTGTCTGAATTGCGTGCCGAATTTGATGGAAAGCTGGCGATCCTTGCAGCGTTCGCGCGCCATGTCGACGTGAAGGTGCTCGAAGGCATGGATGCCTCCATGCAGAATGAACCTGCCAAGGACCGGCTGTTTGATGTGCTGATGCGCCGGTTTGATGTGCTTTCGCCGCACAAGAGCGCGCTTCGCGGACTGCGCAGGACGTTGCGCCGCGAGCCCGGCCTCATTCAGGCCTTCATGCCGATTGCCGTTCGCTCGCATCGCTGGATGCTTCAGGCAGCCGAGATTGAGACGGCGGGAATGCGCGGGGAAATTGCGGCGCGTGGTCTTGCGCTGTCGTTTGCACGTGTTGTCGATGTCTGGCTTGACGATGAGGACGCAGGCCTTGCCGCAACCATGGCAGCGCTCGACAGGCGCCTTGAGGAAGGCGCGCGCATCATGCGCCGTATCGAGGACGCAGAACGTGTTGCAGCCCCCTTCAGGGCCATCTGCCGGTCCTTGATGGAAGCACGCCCGTTTGGCCGTCGTCGCGAGCGCCGCAATGCACAAGCTGCATGACGCTGCCGCCCCGGTCGCACCCGCCATCGGCTTTGATGATTTTCTGAAAGTCGACATCCGGGTTGGCACCATTCGCTCGTGCGAAACCTATCCAGAGGCGCGAAAGCCCTCCTATCGGCTGACCATCGATTTCGGTGCGGCGATAGGAGTCAAGAAGTCGATTGCGCAGATCACGCGCCATTACACGCCCGAAGCGCTGATCGGGCGACAGGTGGCTGCGGTGGTGAACTTCCCGCCGCGCCAGATCGGCAAGGCCGTTTCAGAGGTGCTGACCCTCGGCTTTCCGGATGCGGAGGGCGAAGTCGTTCTGCTGACGCCTGGGCACGGCGTGCCGGATGGCGGACGCCTGTTCTAGGTGCGCATCGAGCGTGCGCCTCGCAGCGTTGGCACACAACGAAAAGCGCGGACCGTTTTTTCGATCCGCGCTTTGATGTTCAGGCCTCAGGCCGTTACCGCAGGGCCTACAGGCGCCCGTTCGGGCTCATCCTGTCGATGATCCCCGGGAGATACTGCGACAGGGCGTTTGAAATCATGTCAGGCGACATGCCGAACTGTTGCGCGATCTGGCTGACCTGAGGGCCAAGACCCTGCTGGATCTGTTCCGGCGAAATCGGCAGGTTCGGACCATTCGAGAGCCAGGACTGGACCTGCTCGCCCATTCCGGCCTGCTCAAGCATGCCCATCAGGCCGCCGGCGCCACCGCCAATCCCGGAATTCAGGACCTTTTCGACGAGCTGTGAGGCGATCTGATCGCCGCCCTGGCCCATCACGCCCTTCACGAGATTCATCACCATATCCATCAGTGCCATGAAACTTCCCCTGCCAGCCATACGCCGACGTTGATTAGACTAAAGTTGATGTAAGAACTCAGGTGAACGTTTTCAATGGCCGTCAAAAGCGATCAGGGTGCGGACAGGAACGCCAAGAGCGCGGATCTTGTCGGCGCCGCCCAGATCCGGGAGGTCAATGACAAAGCATGCCGCGACCACGTCAGCGCCAAGTCGTTTCAGGAGCGTCACGGCAGCGGTTGCCGTGCCGCCCGTTGCGATCAGATCGTCGATCAGGATGACCTTGTCACCAGGCTTTACGGCATCCGCATGGACTTCCATTTCGTCGACGCCATACTCCAGAGAATAGGCGATCGACACCGTCTCGTGCGGCAGTTTCCCCTTCTTGCGAATGGGGACAAAGCCCGCCGAGAGCTGGTGCGCGACAGCGCCGCCCAGAA
>JAIYEB010000414.1 GCA_027487195.1 Hyphomicrobiales bacterium
CCGTGCGAGACTTTCAGCGCTTCGCGAAACCCATCGTCCCATGTCCGAATGATGCCGGCCACGGCTGTTTCGAGCATGCCGCGGTCAAGCGTTTTGAAGGCCCCTGTCGGGCGCGAGATGATGAAGTGCAGCCTGGCAAGCGACCCTTCCGGGTTGGCTGCTGACCACGTTGCCACGCGCCCGCCCGCGTCTTTCGCAAGCATGGCGCCGATATCAACCCGCGTCGTTGTCGTGTAGCGGTCGCGCGGGATGAAGACGAGAACGGACATGAAACGACCGAACTTGTCGACGCGCGGCAGCACCCGGATCCGCGGACGCTCCTCAAGCTGAAGGATGCGCATGGAAAAGTCGAAGAGCTGGTCTTCATCGATCTGGAACAGCTCGTCGCGCGGATATTGCTCAAGGATGTTGACCAGTGCCTTGCCCGAATGCCCGTCCGGATCAAAGCCTGCCCGGCTGAGCACTGCGTCCACCTTGCGCCGGAGATAGGGAATGCGGCGCACTGAGCGGGTGTAGGCGGTGGACGTGAACAGACCTGCGATGCGCAACTCGCCGGTGACGGCGCCCTTCGCATCGAAAAGCTTCACCCCGACATAGTCGATGTGGATGCGACGATGAACGCGCGAGCGCAGGCTTGATTTGGTGATGATCAAGAGCCGGCGCTGGGCCAGGAACTCCGCAAGTTCCGGTGTCATTGTCACGGGCGCGCTGCCCTGGCGCAGCAAGCCAACGGAAGGGTCTCTCAGCAAGCCGAGCCCCGAGGCGTTGGTCGGCTCCATGCGCGCCTTCGCACCCTTGCCAACCATGGCGTACTCGCGCAGGCCCAGGAACGTGAAGTTGTTCTCACCAAGCCATTCGAGAAACTGAATTCCTTCGGCCAGTTCGCCGACCGGGATCAGCGGGGGCACCTCTTTCAGCGCCGTCAACACGCTGGCCATGCGGGCAAGCATGGGCTTCCAATCTTCCACCGCCACCCTGACGTCAGCCAGAGTTGCCTTCAGGCTCTTTGCAATCTCGCCTTCCAGGCCCGGGCTCGTGATCCGCTCGACGTGAATATGGATCAGGCTTTCGCGTCGCGCATCAACGGTGTCAGAACTGACGAATCCGCCGCGGCCTTCCTTGTCCCGCATGACGCTGATGACCGGGTGCACCACCAGCCGCAGGTCTACGCTGTGTTCGGCCAGATCAGACATCACCGAATCCATCAGGAATGGCATGTCATCGTTGACGATCTCGATGATCGAGACCGCGAGAAGTTCCGGGCTGCCCGTCGGGTGAAGAACGCGCACATCAGCGGCACCGGGCGTGCGCTCAGTCAGGCGCTGATAGGCATCCGCGCCAAGCTGTCTCAGATCTTCAGGGCTGTAGCGAGCCAGATCTTCTGCGGCGGCGCGGGCAAACAACTGGCGCGTGAACTCGGCGATGTTCTGGTCGGGCGTGCCTTGGAGCGCACGTTCAATCTGGCCGCGCTTGGTCTCGTCCTCGATGAACATGGCCGTTACCCCCTCCGTTACTTTCCATCGCGTCTTTGCGCCGCTAAGCTTGACCATAACGAAACAAAACGATTTGGGGAGCATCGCGATGGCAAAAGACACAGGCGTGACAGCCCTTGAGCTTGGACCTGCAGCAGAGCGGGATGCTGATCTCGATGCCTATTTCGAGAAATGCCGCACCAAGCTCGGGTTCGTTCCAAACGTATTGGAAGCCTATGCTTTCGACACAAAGAAGCTCGCGAACTTCATCGCATTCCATGACGAGCTCATGCTCGCGCCTTCCGGCCTGAGCAAGCTCGAACGTGAGATGATCGCCGTTGTGGTGTCCTCGGCTAACCACTGCTTCTATTGCCTGGTGGCCCATGGCGCAGTGGTGCGCAAACTGTCGGGTGACCCGGCGTTCGGCGAGCAGCTCGTGATGAACTATCGCGCCGCCACTTTGAGCCCGCGCCATAAGGCCATGCTCGACTTTGCATGGACGATCACGAAGCACCCCGAAGCCATTGAAGAACGGGATCGCGAGGCCTTGCGCAAGGCTGGCTTCACGGACCGGGATATCTTCGATCTCGCTGCGGTTGCGGCCTTTTTCAACATGTCCAACCGCATTGCCGCGGCGACCGAAATGCGCCCGAACGCTGAGTACTTCACCATGGCGCGAGGGTAGGGCTGGCGCGCCGGGCCTTGGGCCTGTCAGTCGGAGTTCGCGAAATCGTTCGTGATCGCGTCCCAAACGCGGGCGTCAGCCCATCATGCGCGCGATCTTCTGCATGCCCACAAAGGCGGCGTCCGCTGGGCCCGCGCTGGTCGCACGACCAAGCTGACGGAGCGCGTCCTGATAACGCCTGGTGAGCCCGGCATTCCCGATGATCATGATGCTGTCGTTGACCGGAGCCTTGAACACCCGATCAGCGCCCGCAATCTCGGCACCAATCAAGAAGCCTGACAGCCAGCTCGATACGCCTGAAGGCGCCAAATCTCCCGAAAGCACGCGCGTGCGCGCCGCAAAGACATCGTGTGTGGGTGCGCTGGAGTCGTTCCCTGCGCGAACCCCTTCCGCAAAGGCCATGTCGTCGTGATCGCTTCCCTCGGCAAGCTTTCCGAGAATGGTGTGCTGGCTGAGGGCTGCAAAGACCTCCCCTGTCATGAAGCTTGCGAAGCCGGTGATCACGCCGCCGCGCACCTCAGCCCATTTGGAGTGGGTGCCGGGCAGAACCGCAACCCCATCCTGCAGCGATCCCATGATCTGTGTCTCTTCACCGCGCATCACATCGCGAATGCCATCGGCCATCCGCATGCCCGGCAAGATCGAGACCCTCTCACCATCTGCGAGCGAAAAAGTCAGGGCGCCGCGCGCCAGGGCAACAGCTGTGGCCGCGCCCTCGACATAGGGGACTTCCCGCCACCCCTGCCGGCTTCCGATCATGCCACAGGCGACAATCGGGCACCCGGCTCCAAGCCAAGCACCAACCTCTGCGCGAAGTACGGTTTCGAAGCCAGTCGAGGCCGCTTTCAGGATGCCGTTGTCGCTCTCCCGCCGCTCCAGAACAGTGCCGTCGCCTGAGAGCAATCCGGCGCGAAAGCTGGTTGTGCCCCAATCGACGACGATCAGGTCGGGAGCATGTGAAGGCTTCGGAGTTGAAAACATGACCTTGGGCAATCCACTGAAGTGAGATGGGCAGAGGGTGCAGTTTTGGCGAAAGCCAGAAGCAAGGGGAAGGGCGAAATGGCCCCGCCTGCCGGAATCAGGGCGCTCAGCTGCTCACGACTGCATATGACATCCGGCACAAGGCCAAAAAGCTGAGATCAGCGACGCTGATCGAGCCAGTCCAACGGCATCTAGTCGTAAGACCTTATGACGACACCGATGGATCCATCCAAAACCGTGCGGCCCCGTAGAGACACTGCCTGCACATTCGCGTGTGCAACTGGTTTCAGACGGAACGTAACAATTCACGGTACCTCGATGCACGCCAATGACGACAGTGGTAGATCGGATCAGGTCATGAACGCAGAACTCTATATTGAGACCGGTTCACACTTTATCGATCACGAGCTGGACCGCGCACTCAGAGACCTGCGCCTGGGCGATACCGGTCTGTTGACGGCGCTGATTGCGGATCGCACCGGGTTTAGATCTGGCCTCGTCGGGGATGCCCTCACAGGTGAGCTTGACGAGCCAAGCGCTGTGCTTGCGCGGGCGGCTGGTCTGCCATGGGATGCGTTTGAGGCCATTCTGGCCTACCGAGCGCGCCGCTATGGCCGTAGCCCCGGCTTGTTCACGCAGGCGATCCGGCTGTTTCGTGATGTCTCGACGGACCGCGCCAGGGCGCTGTTTGGCCGGGCACAGATCGGCGGGCAGAACGAGCGGACAGCCTAGGGCGTCGGGGTTCAGGGGGCGTTGATGCCTTGACGCTGTCTGGATTGCGAGGGTGAATCCTTTAAGATGTCCTTTTCGCCCTTCGCTGGCGCAGACCGTTTTCAGTGCACTCCACACTTCGTTGCTGAAGGCTGGCCACTGGTCAAAATGGGTGCCTCTTTAAGCGCCGGCCCTCATTGAAAGGCACGGTGAGGCGAATACTCCAGCACCGCCATTGCATTGCGAGCCACCTCAGGGAATGCAACAATCGGCAAAGAGAAACCTTGTCGCTGGAGGCCTGCCATGCCGCTCGATTCCCATCCGTCCGAAGCGCGCACCAAACCAAACGACCTGTCAGCGTTTTTCATGCCCTTCTCGGCAGGTCGTGCGTTCAAGGCGCGTCCACGCATGGTCTCGCGCGCGAAGGACATGCATTACGAAACGCCGGAGGGGCGCAAGATCCTCGATGCGACAGCGGGCCTTTGGTGCTGCAACGCCGGCCATGCGCGCACGCAGATCGTCGAGGCCATTCGCGACCAGGCCGAAGAACTCGATTTCGCCCCAACGTTCCAGTTTGCCCATCCCAAGGTCTTTGAGCTCGCAAGCCGCCTGGTGGCGCTTTCGCCCGTTGGGATCGACCATGCGTTTTTCTGTAATTCGGGCTCCGAGGCCGTCGACACTGCGCTCAAGATGTCGCTCGCCTATCATCGGGCCAGAGGCGAGGCGAGCCGGACGCGTCTGATCGGCCGCGAGCGCGGCTATCATGGCGCCGGATTTGGCGGCATCAGCGTTGGCGGCATCGTCAACAACAGGAAGTTTTTCGGTCCGCTGATTCCCGGTGTTGATCATCTGCCACATACCTATTCGCGCGAGCATCAGGGCTTCACGGCGGGTGAGCCGGAATGGGGTGCGCATCTGGCCGACGAGCTTGAACGGATCGTCACGCTGCATGACGCGTCCACAATCGCGGCTGTCATTGTCGAGCCGCTGGCAGGCTCAACCGGCGTCTTGCCGCCACCAAAAGGCTACCTCGAACGCCTTCGCGCAATTACCGCGAAACATGGCATCCTGCTCATCTTTGACGAGGTCATTTCGGGCTTTGGGCGCATGGGGCACATGTGGGCCGCCGAGCGCTACGGCGTGACGCCGGACATGATCGTCTTTGCCAAGGGCGTCACGTCCGGCACGGTGCCCATGGGCGGGGTAATGGTATCGGGCCAGATCCACGACCAGTTCATGTCCGGCCCGGAACATGTGATCGAACTGTTCCATGGCTACACCTACTCCGGACATCCGCTGGCCGCTGCCGCAGCCTTGGCAACTTTGGATGTCTATCGTGAGGATGATCTTTTTGCCCGCGCGCGTGCGCTCGAGGCTCCCTGGGCCAAAGCTGCAATGGGTCTCAAATCCGTGTCCGGCGTCGCCGATATCCGCACATGCGGTATCGTTGCCGGCATCGATCTTGATCCAATCCCTGGCTCACCGGGCCTCAGGGCCTTCAAGGCCATGGATGAGGCGTTCCATGAGCAGGGCATCATGATCCGCGTCACGGGCGACACTATTGCCCTGTCTCCGCCGCTCACCATGTCGCAGGCGCATATCGATGAGATTTTCGCGAAAGTCTCAACCGTGATCAGCAAGGTTATGGCGTAGCGCGGGGTGTGCTCACGGGCGGCCACGCCGCCTGTGGAGCGCCTTAGGATTCAGCGTTCAAGCCGCTCGAACACGTCGGCCGCGAGCCAGCCATAGATCGCGTGGCCGACCAGACTCATGAATGACAGGACGGGGACGTCGAGAAGCAGAAAGCGCTGGCCCGCGAGCGGTGCAAAGAAGCCGAGGGCGATGAAGTAGGTGGCAACGCCCCAGATCCAACCATCCGCCGGCATGCCAAAGCGCTTGATGCCGCGTGTGATCAGGAAATAGCCGAGCGGATAGAACAGGAAGCCGGTGATGTAGTGGATCAGCTTCGCGATCGTGGTCGGCGTTTCGATCCTGGTCCAGGTGTAGATCAGCGCCTTCACGAGTTCTGGTGGCTCGAGCGCAAAGCCGGCCAGCCATGCCGTTGGAACGGCAGACCAGACTTCCCAGAAGCCAAGGCCGGCAAACCCGCCAATGACGAGATGGGTGAGCGTGCGTGTTGAAGGAATTGGGATCGAACGGGACAAGGCTGTAGCGGGCATCGACATGGCGGTACTCTCCGTGAGGGGTTTTGGTGGGTCGGCAGGGATCAGTGATGGGCAGCCAGGGGCAGCGTCGCCGCAACAAGCGCCGCGGTTCGTCCGGGAAGGTCGCGGCCTGCCATCCTTTGCAAGCGCGTTTCGGCGAAGCGATTATGGCCGTTGTGCCGAGACAGGCGTGCCTCCAGCCGCTCTGTGGCTCCTTCCAGGCGCCCGGCCCGGATCAGGCTCTCGATCAGCATCTGTTCAAACACATCGCGCTGGGCGTTTGATCCGCCAACGCTCGACAGTCCGGGCGCGCCAATGAGCAGGAGGCGGGCGGCCTCGGCATAGTCACCCTCGCGGAAGGCCAGAAGACCAAAGGCAGTTGGCGCGCCGAAGGCCGAGGCTCTTTTGTCAGAAGGCGTCGAGCCTTGTGACCGGCTGGCCATGCCCATGGCAATCGCCTCAAGGCCCTCAGCATCACCAATCCCGACCAGTGACAGCGCATGATGCAGATCGGCAAACACGAGCCTGCCATCAACCACCCGGCGGCGCGCGATTGTGCCAAGCTCATCCCAGCGCGCGCCGACATCGATACCGTCCAGCTCAAGCCGCGTCAGCAAAGAGGCGGCATTGGCGACATCGCGAAAGTCGTCAGTCTTCTCGGCGCGGATGCGGGTATCGTAGAGCGCCAGAACCTCATCGACGGCGCCGCAGTCAAGGGCTGCAAGAGCGCGGTGCCAGAACATGTGGAAGCCGAAATTGTTGGTGTGAGCCCAGGTGCTCTCGTCAGACAGCCATGCGCGTGCATCGCCGGAACGTCCGGTTGCCTCGTGGACATGGGCAACCGCATGCCGGCCCCAGGCGTCCCGTGGGCTGAGCGAGACGGCGGCATGGCCAAAGCCCTCGGCACCGACCGGATCGCCGATCTCCTCAAGCGCGAAGGCGCGCATGCCAAAGACATAGCCGGCAAGGGGATGGGTGCGATCAAACCCGTTGAAGAACTGGTCGCTTGCGGCCCGCATGCCGGCAGCATCGCCAACCATGAAGCGCAAGGCGTGCCCAAGCTTCAGGGAAAGCGCATCGGTTGGGTGCGTAAACAGGATGGCCTCAAGGCGCTGAGCGGCAGCTCCATCGCGCCCGGCAATGGCCAGTTCGAGCGCCTCCACAAGCCCGTGTGAGCGTACATCAGGCTTTGACTGGCGAAGCGCCAGCCGTGCCTGCGCCAGCGCGTCGCGCGCAGCCCCATCCATTTCGGGCCGCCCCAGCATATGGAGCGCGAAGCCCTTTACGGCGTGGGCCGGGGCGAAGGTGGGCGCAAGCCTCAGGACGTCGCCGAGGTTGGCCGCGGTTGTTGCCGCATGAGCCAGAACGTTCTCGATGACGCCATTCCATGCGCTGAGCGCTGCCTTGTCCGCCAATCCAGTTTCGATGCCTGCGATATCGATCGTCATGCGTATCTCCATCCGTCTGGCATGCCCTTCGCTGCGGATCGCTCACGCAGCATTCACCTTGGTTCACGAACCGGTGAGCTCAGAAAGCTCCGTCATAGGCGCGCCGTTCGATCTCGATCGCGATGAGCGAGAAGTTGGTTCTGGACGAGAAAGCCTCAGCCGCAGCAGCCGACAGGCTTGAGGCATCTCGTACGCTGTAGGCGTTGCCGCCAAAGGCGCGCGCTATGGGCGCAAAGTCCGTGCGACCGAAGTCAACGGCGTGATTGGGGAGTTGCATCCCGCGTTGTTTCATCTCGATCAGGCCAAGGCTCGCATCGACCATGACGGCAATGACGACCGGAACCTCGAGATCACGCAGTGTCGCCAACTCCCCCAGCACCATTTCGAGGCAGCCGTCGCCCACGACGCACAGAACCGGCGTGTCCGGCGCGCCAAGCGCGTAGCCTGTGGCAAGTGGCAGCGCGCAGCCCATGGTGCAAAGGCCGCTGGATTGCAGAAGGCTGCGCGGGGCGCGTGCCTGCCATTGCTGGGACAGAAGAATGCGATGCGCGCCGGAATCGACCGTTACAACGGTGGCTGCGGGAGCATGTTGGGCAAGGATGGCATAGGCCAGCCCAGGGCCCCACGCATTGCCTGGCGCAAAGGCTGCGCGAAA
>JAIYEB010000415.1 GCA_027487195.1 Hyphomicrobiales bacterium
ACAACGCCGGCGGTCCCCAACTGCTTTGCCATTTCCATCGCGACATAAAGCAGAAAGCCAGCGGCCACGCCACCCAAAATCATCGGCAGCACGCTGCCCAGCCGGAACAAACGTAGTGAGACGGTCGCAGCAATCAACACCATAGCCATCAATAGAAACGGTTTAGCCAAAAGACTCTGATAGTGTAATTTGAAACGTTCTGCCGACAATCCAGCGCGAACCGAGCTATTGATATAGTAAGGCAGGTCCCAGAACGAAACTGTATCGACGTTAACAAATGTTTCTCTTGCCTGGTCGTAAGAGAGGTTTGTTGCGATCATATAGGTGGTATACTGCTCCGGCTCACGGTCCTGCGCGGTCAATGTGACGTCTGAGAGATGCCAATAGCCCGGCCTGAGACGTGCGCTGCCGGCTGAGATTCGGTCAGCGAATCGTCCGGCTGAATCAAATGTGCTGATGGCGACATCGCGAAGCTCGCGACCGTCCGAATGGGCCACGGCGGCTGACATCACAAACGGACCGTCGACCCCGTCCTGACGCATCCATGTTCCGGACCCTGTCCGCTGCACGGTGCCGACCTGTGGCCCGCGCGAAAACAGATCGAGTTCGATCTGGTCGGCAGTCGCTTTGGCAAGGGCCGCAAGCGGGTTGTAGACCGTTGTTGCAAAAAGCCCGAGGCCAAGCGCCACGACAAGGCCGGGTGCGACAAACTGCCAGACGGACACGCCTGCTGCGCGCACCACAACCAGTTCAAGCTTTTGCGACAGGCGCAGCATGGCCCCCATGCTGCCAAACAGCACCGCGAACGGAAACAACTGTTCCGTGAAGGAGGGAAGGCGCAACAGGGTGAACGTGAAGATCCGCGCGACCGTTGCGTTTTCATTGTCGCTTGCGCGGCGCAGCATCTCGACAAAGTCGATGAGCAATACAAGTCCGACGCATGTGCCGAAGACGACCGCAATGCCTGCCAGAAACCGCAGCGCAAGGTAGCGTGAAAGCGTTGTCGAGCCAGGCAATGTCACGCGGCAGCGCCTGTCGATACGAGTTTGCGCACAGGCCGGGTCAATGATTCAAAATGCTGTCTTGTCTCAAGCGCAATGGCCAGACCAAGCGCCACACCCGTGATTGGCACCGCATAGATCAAAACGACCGCCCAGGCCTCGCGCTGCGCCAGACCGGATGCGGCGAAACCTGCCACGCGCAAAGCCACAACCGCCAGAATGGCATAGATGACACCCATGTTGCGCGTGTTGCGGGTTGTTCGTGCGCGGCCCAGCGCGGAGAAGGCAAACAAGCCAAAGGCAATGAGATAGAGCGGCATGACCATGCGGTCATGGAGTTCGCTTCTCAGCCGCCCGAGAAGGCGTTGATCAATGTTTGGTTGTGCCATGAGGTGGACAATCTCGCTTGTCCAACGTTCGGCTGGCGGAAACTCCGAGAACGTAAACGTCGAAGCAAACGACGAGAGGTTGAAGCCGTAGCGATCGAACCGAATGATCGACGTCTGGTCATTGCTCGGGTTGCGCCGGATGATTTCGCCATCCTCCATGATGAGGAACGTTCCGAGCGGCGTCTTGGCAATCTCTCCGCGGGCCCCGACATATGTCATGTGGGTTTGCGGATCGCGTTTATCATCGACAAAAATGCCAAGCATCGTGCCGTTTTGCAGGCGATCCTTGATGTGAAATGTCAGGCCGGACTCAAGGCTCGTAAACCGACCGGGCTGAGCCAGATTGCCGATCAGATCGAGCTTTACGTCAACGAAGGCCTGGCGCATTTCCCTGAGCGTTGCCGGCACGGCGAAGAGGGTCAGCAGCGAAACGATGGCCGCAATGGCCAGCGAAATCGCGAGGACCGGGCGGAGCAAACGCGCCTGGGATACGCCTGACGCCGAAAACACGACCAATTCACTGTCGCCATTGAGCTTGTTCAGCGTGAAGACCAGGGCAATGAACAGCGCGAAGGGCGCGAGATGCATCACGAGCATGGGCAAGGCGAGCAGCGTGATGCGCAGGAAGACAAAGAAGGTCTGGCCCTGGCTGGCAATCAGCTCGATCTGACGCAGCGCCGTTGTCAGCCAGACGACAGCCGTCAGCACGCCTGTCACGAGGACAAACGCCAGAACGATCTGTCTCAGAAGGTAGCGATCTACAAGCGCCACGCGCTTTCATCTCCCCGGGCCGCCGTGCCCATGAAATTCCAGTCTAGCTTTTTTTGGTCGCCACGATCAATCTTGAGGAGCATCCTCACAGAGCGGCGGCAACTTTTCGTTTACCATGGTAAACACACGAAACAGCGGCGGAATCGTGGAGGCTTTCAAAGCCTCATTTTCAGGGGTTTTGGACAGTGAAACTGACTTTTGACAAGGTTCTGGTGCCCTCAAAGGGTGTTGTAGCCATCATTGTAGGTGAAGATGGCCGTTTCGGCGCAAGCCTTGCGGCGCTCGATAAGGCTTCTTCCGGCGCGGTTCGCGCGGCCATGATCACGGCAAAGTTTACAGGAAAGGCCGGAACCGCTCTCGATCTGGTTCAACCCAGGGGCGGATCGCTTGATCGCCTTGTGCTGAT
>JAIYEB010000217.1 GCA_027487195.1 Hyphomicrobiales bacterium
CCGTTGATGTGATTACGGTCTACGTCCCGCACGGCCAATGCATTGCGCGTGCGGAGATCGTCGCTGGCGCGCCTGTGCCAGCCGACGCTGTCTGGATCGATCTGGTATCGCCCACCCCAGAAGAAGAAGCGCTTGTTGAAGCCGCTCTGGGGATTAATGCGCCGACCCGCGAGGAAATGCAGGAGATCGAGGTCTCAAGCCGGCTCTACAGCGAGAACGGCGCAGTTTACATGACTGCGACGATCATGAGCCAGATGGACACGGCACGCCCTCTTGCAAGCCCGGTCAGTTTTGTCCTTGCCGGTGAACGGCTTGTGACGGTTCGCTACGCTGACCCACGCCCGTTCACGAGCTTTGGCGCCCGCGCCCAACGTACAACGTCAGGCTACACATCCGGCCCGCTGATCATGCTTGGCCTGTTTGAATCGATTGTCGATCGTATGGCTGATGTGCTCGAGACCACGGGGCAGAGCATTGATACCCTATCAAGCGAAGTTTTTGCCTCAGACGGGGCCAAAGCATCGCGCGATTTCAAGAGCGTTTTGGCGGGCCTCGGTCGCAATGGCGAACTCGCCTCGAAGATCCGGGAAAGCCTCGTGTCGCTCGCACGCGTCGTCCACTTCATGCAGGAGGCCGTTGACATCACGCATGTCACCCACGCGCGCGATGTGAAGGCCGGCATCAGCGCGCTCGACAAGGATATCGTCTCGCTGCTCGATCACGTCTCGTTTCTCAACAACAAGATCTCGTTCCTGCTCGATGCAACCCTTGGCCTGATCAACATCGAGCAAAACAGCATCATCAAGCTGTTTTCCGTCGTCTCGGTTGCCCTCATGCCGCCGACCCTGATCGCTTCGATTTACGGCATGAACTTCAAGATGATGCCGGAATTGAACTGGGAGTGGGGCTACCCCATGGCGATCATGCTGATGATCGTGTCTGCGATCCTGCCCTTCGTCTACTTCAAGAAGAAGGGCTGGCTGTAGCCGCTGCAAGCGCGCGGTCCTGCGATCAGACATCAGCTCGCGGCTTGTGTTCCGGCCCATAGTTTCGCACAACCAATGCCACGCTTTGCCTGACCTTCGTGACGGAGCCGTCCATGTCGCTTGATGCTGTCCTCGCCCGCCTTGATTCAGATCGCGCTGCAGCCCTTGAGCGTCTCATGGCCTTCTTGCGCATTGGCTCGGTTTCGACCGATCCAGCCTTTGCACCCGAAGTGAAGCGCGCGGCAGACCATCTGGCAGGCGACCTGTCGTCGATCGGGTTTGACGCCAAGGTCTATCCGACAACCGGCCATCCCATGGTGGTCGCAAAGCGCGTGAAGGGCGGCGGGCGGCCCCATGTGCTGTTCTATGGCCATTATGATGTCCAGCCGGTCGACCCGCTTGAGCTGTGGGAGCATCCCCCGTTCGAGCCGTTTGTCGCCAATGGCCAGATCAGGGGGCGGGGGGCTGCCGACGACAAGGGCCAGCTCATGACCTTTGTTGAAGCCGCGCGCGCCTTCATCGCGGTGACAGGCGATCTGCCGATTGACGTCACATGCCTGTTTGAAGGCGAAGAGGAGTGCGGCAGCCCGTCCCTGCCGGCGTTTCTCGATGCCCATGCCGATCTCTTGAAGGCCGATGTTGCGCTGGTCTGCGACACCGGCATGTGGGACGCCACAACCCCGTCGATCTCAACCATGCTGCGCGGGCTTGCCCATGAAGAGGTCGTGATCCGCTGTGCGGATCGTGACATGCACTCCGGTCTTTATGGCGGATCGGCTTGGAACCCCATCCGGATCCTGTCGCGCATTGTCGCCGACCTTCATGATGCCAATGGGCGCATCATGGTCCCGAACTTCTACGATGGCGTCGACGAGATCCCAACGCAGGTCAAGGCGATGTGGGATGGGCTGGGGGTGACGGAAGAGAATTTCCTCGGCCCGGTCGGTCTGAAAACGTCGTCAGGCGAGAAGGGCCGCTCGATCCTCGAACAGGTCTGGTCGCGCCCGACAGCCGAACCGAACGGCATCATTGGCGGCTATACGGGCGAGGGCACCAAGACCGTGATCCCGGCCATGGCGTCAGCCAAGTTCACGTTTAGGCTTGTGAGCCGGCAGGACCCAAAGGCCATCATCAGGAACTTCCGCGCCTTCGTTGAAGCGCGCCTGCCGCCTGATGCTGTGGTTGAGTATAAGGGTGGCCGTGGCAGCGCCGCGATCCGGCTCGACATTGATGATCCAGCGATCACGGTTGCGCGCAACGCGCTGGCGGATGAATGGGGAACGGCCACGATCATGGCCGGCCAGGGCGGCTCTATCCCGATTGTCGGCCAGTTCCAGGAGGTTCTGGGGATCAACGCCGTTATGGTCGGCTTTGGCCTCAAGGATGACCGGATTCATTCGCCGAATGAAAAGTATGAGCTGACGTCCTTCCAGAAGGGCGCGCGCAGCTGGGCGCGGATCATCGCGGGGATGGCGACGCGCTGAGCTAAGTAGGTCAACCGGCGGCTGCGCCTCTACATCCAGATTCTGGCTATTCAGACTTCGTGCTCCATCGAAAGTCGAGCTTTCGGATCAATCTGTTCATGATATGTTCGTTTCATTCAGGCGGCGGTGTCCGGTCAACTTCTGGCACGCCTCCGAAATGATGCGGACATAATTCCTATTTCCGAGCGCTATTCGCTTCGCCACCGTCGCGGGCGAGGCAATGGCGCCCGGAGATGAGCATGACGGCACGACGAGCGATAGGACACCACGCCGGCGCGAGCGTGGAGGAACTTGCGGCGCGGGTGGAGCGCGCCCGAAGAGTTTGGTGGATCGAGAGCAAGACGCTTGCGCGTCTGCCGCCCAACGCGGCGCGTGCGAAGGTCGAAAGCCTGGTCGTCGCGCGGCGACAGCGCGAGGCGGAAGGTTTCAAATCAGAGCTTCGTGTGCTTGCAGCCATGGTCGGCGCGGGCGCGAAAGGCGCAAACGAGCATTGGCGGGTGCAGCCGCGCGTTCCGGCCGGCGAGCG
>JAIYEB010000428.1 GCA_027487195.1 Hyphomicrobiales bacterium
ACGTCGGACATGAAGCCGAAGGTGCGGGCACGGGCAAGTTCGCGACGGAAGGCGGAGGGGGTCAGGTCAACCGTAATGCGCTGACGACCGATGGCTGTGTGCTCGAAGGCAATCTCGGTCTCAAGGCGAAAACCGGTGTCGTTCGGCAGAAGTTCGGCAAATGATGCGCCTTGCGCCACGCGCACAGGGGACAAAACCTCGATGAAGCGACGCGGGCTTTCCAGCAGAGTGATGCCGCCGCGCGCAATATGATCGCAGAACAGGGCGGCTGAGCCATCCATGATAGGCACTTCGGGCCCATCGATTTCGATCAGCGCGTTGTCGATGCCCATGCCATACAGCGCAGCCATGAGATGTTCGACAGTCGACACCGCCAGAACGGCTGGATCGCCGACCACGGTTGCAAGTTCGGTGGCCGCAACATTGTCGTGGCGGGCGAGAATGGGGCCAGCGCCTTCGGAATCGGTCCGCAGAAACTGGATACCTGTGCCGGCTTCAGCAGGGTGAACAGTCATGTTGGCAACTGAGCCGCCGTGAACCCCAACTCCGCTCAGCGTAAAAGCTTGCGATAGAGTGGCCTGCCGGTGACCCAACCAATGACCGTTTTGCATGCTACAACCCCTGCCCACCGACGCTGGGTTCGGAGGTGAACCTGCATCCTGTCTCTTCTTTTGGCGTCCCGGTTTTGCACCTTTTTGCTGCACGGCGGGTTTAACCCGACTCATTGCATCGACGTCCAATGTGCGGGAACTTACCGATTGGTCGTTTGCCATACAAATGACACTTCGTTGCCGTGCGTTACAGTCCGTCGCGATGCTTAAGTTATTGATCTAAAAACAAAAACGCCCGAAGCTTGTGTCGCTCCGGGCGTTTGATGTCACAATTGAGCCACTAGCTTTGGCGACGAAGGAAGGCGGGGATCTCCAGCGTCTCGTCTTCGGATGCGCGGCTCTGGCCGGGGCGGGCGGGCTGATCTGTTGCGCCAAGACGCATCTCCGGCTGAACCGGACGGCGCTGCTCGGGAGGCATCGCAACGGCGCGCTGTGGCTGGGCAACAACCGGGCGCGGAGGCTGGATCATCTGCGGCTGCTCCTGCGCCTCACCTTCGCGCTTGCGGCCAAAACCAAACGAGCGAAGACCTTCAAGAAGGCCCGTGCGCTTCTCTTCGGCCGGCGAGGTTGCGGTCGGAGCCTGGGCCTGCTGATGCTGCTGGACCACGCGCTGCATCTGCGGGGGCAGATCGGCAATCGAGTTCGGCGCAATCGGCGCGCGCGAGGGCTCCGGGCGGACCGGCTCCGGCGGGATAAAGGCTGCCGGCGGGGCAGGGGTCTCTTCGACAACAATCGGGGCCGCCGACGGTTCCATGAACGGGGTTGGAATTGTCATCTGCGGGCGAGCGCGGATCATCACGTCAGGATCCTGCGCAACCGCCTGCGGCACGGGCTCGCTTGCGATGGGCTGGGCGACCGGATTTGCACGCGGAACCGGCGGTGCAATCAGGATTTCCTCAAGCTTCTGGGCGGCTTTGGCAGCAGCAATCCGGGCCGCTTCAACACCCATGATCGGTTGTGTGGGCTTGACCGAAACTGTTTCCACAATGTCGATGCCGGTTGCGACGACCGAGACGCGGATGATCCCCTCAAGCGCATCATCATAGGTTGCGCCAACGATGATCGAGGCATCCTGGTCGACTTCCTGGCGAATGCGCGAGGCAGCTTCGTCCAGTTCATAGAGTGTCATGTCGCGGCCGCCGGTGACCGAGATCAACAGGCCCTTGGCACCTGACATCGAGACATGGTCGAGCAGCGGGTTTGAAATCGCCTGTTCTGCAGCGCGAATGGCGCGGTTTTCGCCGGAGGCCTCGCCCGTTCCCATCATGGCCTTGCCCATTTCGCGCATGACAGAGCGCACGTCGGCAAAGTCGAGATTGATCAGGCCTTCCTTGACCATCAGATCGGTGATCGATGCCACGCCCGAGTAGAGGACCTGATCGGCCATTGCGAACGCATCAGCGAACGGCGTGCGCTCATTGGCGACGCGGAACAGGTTCTGGTTCGGGATGACGATCAGCGTGTCGACATGCTTTTGCAGCTCGGCAATGCCGGCCTCTGCAATCTTCATGCGCTTCGGCCCTTCGAAGTTGAAGGGCTTGGTGACAACACCGACAGTCAGGATGCCCATGTCGCGAGCGGTGCGCGCGATCACAGGAGCCGCACCCGTGCCGGTGCCGCCGCCCATGCCGGCCGTAATGAAGGCCATGTGAGCGCCGGTCAGATGATCGCGCAACTCGTCAATGGTTTCCTCTGCGGCGGCCTGGCCGATGGCAGGCTGTGCGCCCGCGCCAAGCCCTTCCGTGACCGCAATGCCCATCTGCACCACGCGCGGCGAGCGCGACTGGGTCAGGGCCTGTGCGTCGGTGTTGGCCACCACGAAATCGACGCCCTGCAGGCCGGCGGCGATCATGTTGTTGACCGCGTTGCCGCCGGCACCACCTACACCGAACACCATCAGGCGGGGCTTCATCTCGGTGATTTCAGGCATCTTCAGGTTGATCGTCATGTTATCCTCGCTCGTGTGCCGGGCACCGGCGTTGTCCGAGATATGTCAAAAACTGCGGAGCCACGCGCCAACGCGCGTGAAGTAGCCACCGTCGGTCCCGGTTGCCCGGGTCCCGCGCGAACGCGGCTGGAACTGTTCGAACTGTGCGACCTGCGG
>JAIYEB010000097.1 GCA_027487195.1 Hyphomicrobiales bacterium
AGATGACGATCTCGACGGGGCCTCGGATTCAGTTTTCCGACCAGACCGGCGATGCGAACGTGTTGATGTCGCAGGTTGGCGACGTTAAGCTGGGAGATGCTTTGCGAGCCCTTCAGCTGTCGTCGGCACCCGTCGACGCCCCTCCCGCAACCCCTGCTGCGCCCGCAGCACCCGAGCAGCCTCCTCCTCCGCCGCCCCAACCGACAGCTCGGCCTCAAATCGAGAACGAGAATACCGGGCGCTACAAGGAAGAGGCAGTGCCGCCACAGCCCGGGCGAACCCGGCTGACGGCTGAAGATGATGCTCCGCCGGTCTCGCCGGGATCGCCGCCGGTTGCGACCGCAATCGACAACAAGGAGGGCGACAATTTCGGCCGCGCTCCGATCTCCGAACTTGAGGTGCGGTTGTTTGGCGTGCCTGGGCTTGACTCCGAAGCGCTGCCAGATGGCGGTATGCGCATCTATGGCAAGGGCGGTATCGCCGCGTCCGCCACAGATCCTGAATTCGCCATCCAGACCGCAAACGAGACCATCACCGGTACTGCCTTCAACGATATCATCTATGCCGATGATCCTAATCTTATGCCGGCTGGAACGTTCGTTCGCCGCGTTGAGGTTTCGATCGAGTATCCGGAAGATGGCTGGAAGGGGACCGCTGCCAAGATTATCGGCCTTCCGGAAGGCTTTGCTGTCACAAATGGCGTGCTAAGTGAGGGCGGTTATATCGTCAATATGGATCCAGACAATTCACCAAATACGGTGACATTTGATCTGCGTTACATGTTGCCGCCTGACGGCACACCGCCAGATCCAGCAGGTTTTCTGTCGACCTTCGGCTTACAGGTTCAGTTCTATGCCGACAAGGGCAATGGCGACATCGCTCTTGTGAACGGCCAGAGGACCTTTGGAATCCGCGAAGTTATCACTGAGGAAGACACTGAGTATCGCGATCCTTTGACGGGCGTCAGCTACACTGTTTTGCCAACAAACCCGGTCGGCGCCGTTATCAATTCCGGCGGCGGGGACGACACAGTCTATGCAGGTGCGGGCTACGATACGCTAGATGGCGGCGCTGGCTTTGACGTCGTTGGCTTCGCTCAATCCCGCAGCGCCGTTACAGTTGACCTTGGCTCCGGCACCTTTGCCGGTGGTGGCGCGAAAAACGATATCATCACGAACTTTGAAGGCGTTATCGGCACGAACTTCGACGACCGGCTTACGGGCAGTTCCGGCGACAACGTCATTATTGGTGGACGGGGTGCCGACACGCTTGATGGCGGCGCAGGCATTGACCGGGTGGACTATTCGACGTCCGCGCAGGGCGTCTCGGTCAACCTCCTGACCGGAGCCGCAACGGGTGGCGACGCCCAGGGTGATACCCTTGCGAATTTCGAGGATGTTTCCGGCTCAGCGTTCGCGGATACGCTTATCGGCAATTCCTTAAGCAATACGATCTCCGGTGGACAGGGCAACGATACGCTTTCCGGCGGCGGCGCTGTTGATCGACTGACGGGTGGCGAAGGTAACGATGTGCTCGCGGGCGGTGAGGGCGCCGATCTGCTCGAGGGTGGTCTTGGCGTTGACGCAGCCGATTACTCCGGTTCATCCGTTTCGGTCACGGTCTCGCTCGACGGTTCACTTGGCAGCGGTGGCGATGCCGCTGGCGATGTGCTCAACTCGATCGAACGCCTGATTGGTTCGAGCGCTGCTGACCAGCTTGCCACAAGCTCAGATGGCGGCACGCTGGAAGGAAGCGGCGGGAACGATTTCCTTTTGGGCAATACCGGCGTGGATCATCTGTTCGGTGGCGCTGGTGATGACACGATGCGCGGCGGTGGTGGCGCTGATGTCATCGCAGGCGGGGATGGTGGCACGGATACGGTCGATTACACCGGCTCGGCCCTGGGTGTAACCATCGACCTCGCGGCCGGTCGCGGCTATGTCGGAGACGCTGAGGGAGATGCCCTCGCTGGTATCGAGCGCGTGGTTGGCTCCGCAAATCGCGATGTCCTGATTGGCTCCGGTGGAACTGAGGCGCTTTTTGGCGCAGCCGGCAATGACACGCTGGTCTCAAGCCTTGGATCGGATGCACTCGACGGCGGCGATGACCTTGATACGGTCGACTACTCCGGATCGGCAGCGGCGGTATCCATCGATCTGATAGCAGGACTTGGCTTTCGAGGTGACGCTGCGGGCGACACTTATGCCAATATCGAGCGTTTTGTCGGCTCAATAGGCGCTGACACCTTTGTTGGCGGCAGTGGCAATGAAACTTTCGAGGGCGGCGCGGGTGCTGACCTGTTCGTGGGGAGCCTCGGATCAGATGCGCTCATCGGCGGCTCCGGCGTTGATACCGTTACGTACTCGGCGTCAGGCCTCTCCGTCACGGTTGATCTTGGTAGCGGGAATGGAACTGGAACTGGCTCTGCGTCGGATGGCGACAGCTATTCCGAGATCGAGAATGTCATAGGCTCTGACTTCGCCGATACGCTGATCGGCAACAGTAATGCGAATACGCTCACAGGTGGAGCCGGAAACGATACGCTGGCAGGTGC
>JAIYEB010000121.1 GCA_027487195.1 Hyphomicrobiales bacterium
AAAGCCTTGATATCCAATCTCATCGAGCACCTTGTAGATCTCTCGATATGCGATCTCGCCCTCATCTGGCTCCGCTCGCGATGGCACTGCAGCAATCTGGATATGCCCGATCTGGGCGACATGGCGGCGCAACCGCGTGATCACATCACCCTCAGAAATGGCGACATGATAGATATCGAACATGATCTTGATGTTGTCGCGCGCGACGTGCGCAATCATGTCGACGGCCTGATCAACCGTCTTGAAGAAATAGCCAGGACGGTCTCTCGGGTTCATCGGCTCAAGCAAAAGCATGATGCCGTGACGCAAAGCCTTATCGGCTGCTTTCGCCAGATTTTCCGCCATGGTTTCAAACGCTAGCGTCCGATCAATGGCAGCCGTATGGCCAGCGAGAACGTGAATGGCACTTGCCCCGGCATCCACCGCCCAGGCAAGCGTCATGTCAAAGAGAGCATGAAACGCCTGCTCGCGACCTGGCAGCGCTGCAAGCCCAAACTCACCCGCATCGCCATCACCAACAGGTGTGTTGATCCCGAGGATCCTGACGCCAGCCCTCTGGCATCGCTCGCGCACAATCACCGGATCATGATCGTAGGGGTAGTGAAACTCGACGGCCTGAAAGCCGGCCTTCCCGGCCGCATCGATACGCGAGAGCAGCGGGCGATCAAGCCACAGGAAACCGGTATTGGCGGAAAAGCGCGGCATCACATCACCCAGGCGACGGTCTGCAAGACACATAGGCTGCAAGTCAACGGCTGGACATTGGTCGTTCGCAGCCCCTCTTTGCCCATGTCGGTAACCCCGGGCTAAGCATGTTGCTGAAGCCTTTGTTCAAAGGCGACCGTTAGTCTCAATAGTCCGGTCACTAGGGTCCCGTTGTGATCCTCGAGGAAAACGAGCATGAGTGTCCAGCGTGACGCACCAGGGCTTGTTGGTAGCCAGCTTCGCCGTTTCTCTGTCCTCGATGGCGTGGCAGACACAGGACTGAGAGCCATTGCGCGGATGGGTCATCACTTCTGTCTGCCAGGCGGGCGGATCATGCTGCGCGAAGGCTGCTCGGATCGCGCGCTCCTGTTTGTGCTGAACGGTGCCATTTCTGTCGAGGTCGAGGACGCTCATGGCGGCAGCGAGCGCGTTGCCCTCGTTGGCGCCGGCGGCACGCTCGGCGAAATGAGCCTCATGACCGACGAGCCACATTCGACCCGTCTTGTGGCCCATCGCGATTCAGAGATCTTTGCCCTGCCTCGCGCTGCTTTCGAGCGGGTTTCAAAAAGCCACCCTGCCCTGCTGCGAAACCTCACGCTCCTGCTGATCGAGCGCCTGCGCAGGACAACCCGGCGCGTGGCCATACATCATGCCGGGCGCACAGTTGCTCTTGTCATCGACCACCATCTCGCAGGCGCTGAAGCCTTTGTGGCGAATCTTCTCGAGACCCTGGCCCGGCAGGGCGTCACGGCAAGCGCGTTCACCTCCGCTGATGCCGGTCGCAGTGCCGACGACTTCCACAATGCCGAGAATGGAAACGACCTCGTCCTGTATGTTGCGCGCCGCGAAGAAGCGACCTGGACGCGGCAGGCGCTTCGCCAGGCCGACAGCGCCTTGCGGGTCACGACGGCCCAAGCCGAGGCCATGGAACAGCCAGCGGAGCCGGACTGGGCGCGCCCGCTCAGTGATCGCATTGTGCTCTGCCCGCGTGCCGGGGCATTGCCTTGCCCGGCGCTTCAGGGCATGCGCCACCAGGTGCGTGAGGGACTGACATCAGACCTCATCAGGCTTGCCCGCCATCTCTCAGGCCGCGCCATCGGGGTTGTGCTGTCTGGCGGCGGGGCGCGCGGTTTTGCCCATCTTGGCGTGCTGAAGGCGCTTGGCGAGGCCGGATTTGTTCCCGACGCGATCGGCGGCACATCCATGGGCGCGATCATTTCAGCTGGAGTTGCCTGCGAGTGGAGCGTGGATGAACAGGCCGCGCGCATGCGCGAGGCCTTTGTCACGTCCAATCCGATTTCGGATTTCACCGTTCCAACCGTGGCGTTCTTTGCAGGGCGCAAGGTGCGCCGGTTGCTCAATGCCAACTTTGGCGAAAAGCAGATTCAGGATCTGCCGCTGCCCTATTTCTGCATCACATCTGATCTGACGCTTGGCCGCGACAGCGCACATCGCACTGGACTGCTCGCCGAGCGCTTGACCGCGACCGTTGCGCTGCCGGGCGTCCTGCCACCGGTGGTGATTGATGGGCATGTGCATGTCGATGGCGGGGTGATGAACAACCTCCCCGTCGACCATATGGCTCGCATGGCGCCCGGCGGCGTTGTCGCCATTGATGTCTCGGGCGACACATCGCTCCACCCCTCACCGGGCGGTCTGTCAGCGCCCGGCATCCTCGCCATTCTCATTCGCACGGGCACTGTCGGCAACGAATGGCAACGACGCGACGCAAGGCGCGCAGCCCAGATTGTGATTGATCCGCCCGTCAAAGGCATTCGCTTTACGGAATGGTCGGCTTTTGATCGCGCGATTGCCCTCGGCTACGAGACAACCCTGCGACGCCTTGATCTCGAGCCGGATCTGATGCGCACACTTCGCGCCAACGCTGCCTGACCAACGTCAAGCACACCGAGTTTTTTGGTGAGCGGGGCGGGTTTCGAACCCGCGACCAGCTGATTAAAAGTCAGCTGCTCTACCACTGAGCTACCCGCCCGAAGCGCCGCGCTGGTTTGCGGAGCGGCGCGGACCATAGTCGCGCACAAGCGCCGAAACAAGCGCTGCAACGCAGCATTTTCAGCTTTGCTTCGTTTCTTTGCTACCAGCTCCTTACAAAGCTGTCGTCAATATGGATGAGCCCGTTTCGGTAGAGCTTCAGGCCACCGACATCGCCACGGGCACGCAGAAAATTGAGGATCGCACGCGACTGGACGCCTTCGACGCGGAAGTCTGCAGCGCGACAGAAGCGATGCATGGAATAGGATCGCCCCCTGCCCGTTCGCAACGTCGAAGTCACATTGACCGGACCAAAGCGGTTGGACACGTCGGACAGAACCCGAAGCACACTGTCCGGCAGGCATGTGGTGTCAGCCACCGATCTGCCGCCATGGGTAATCGTTGGAAGCGCGCGCGGCACGTAGGAAAGCATGGGCGCATTCATGCCGGCCATGGCTGCAAGGCCAACAGGCGGACCACTGGCGGGCCCGTTGGTGGCCAGATTGTCTTCGGGCCCAGGAGGCGGAGGCCTGCGCGGAAACCGGATCGAGCCAATCGCCGGGATGGCCAACGCACTGCGCGTTGGGTTCTGCGCATTCACAGCGCTTGTGTCCGGCGCAATGGCCCCTTCAGAAGGCGGGCGACTTGGCTGGGCAAGCGGCGCGCGTATCAGGGCGGTCGGTCGCTCGGGCGGCATTGGAATGCGCGACTGGGCCAGCGCCGGCGCGGCTGACAGGCATGCCAATGCGATCAATGCAAATCTCAATGCGCCCGCTCCAGCACGCAGACATAAAACCCGTCCGTTCCGGTCTGGCGTGGTGACAGGCGAACACCAGGCAGGCTGCTGACGCCCGAAGGCTTTTGAGGCGCTTCGCCCGCAAACATCCGCCGCCAGTCTGCCGACAGATCATGCAGCTGAAACGTGCGCCCCTCTTGGGATGACAGGAATGAAAGCATGCGGTCTTCGTTTTCCTCGGCAAGCACGGAGCACGTGACATAAACGAGTCGCCCGCCAGGGCGAACCAGTTCCGCTCCCGCCCTCAGGATGGCGATCTGTTCGTTGACACGCTGATCAAGCGCCTGAGGGCGCAGTCGCCACTTGGCATCCGGCCGGCGCCGCCATGCGCCGGTGCCCGTGCACGGAACATCGAGGACGACACGATCCATTTTCCCGCGCAGCGCCTCAAGTTCGCTGGTCACTCCGGCACGAAGAACCTGGACATTGCGTGCCCCTGCGCGCTCCAGGCGCTCAAAAATGCCCTTGAGCCGATGCTTGTCTGAATCCCAGGCAAAGATCTGCCCCTTGTTCTCAAGGCATGCCGCAAGCGCGAGGGTCTTTCCACCGCCCCCCGCGCACAGATCAGCGACCTGATGCCCGGGTCTTGCGTCGACAAGCAGGCTTGCGACCTGCGAACCTTCATCCTGGAGTTCGATCTGGCCTTTGCGATAGGCGGGTTCGGCCTCGACGTTTGGCGCGCGCCGTTGTCCGCCATGAACCGGGATGCGCACGGAGGTGGGCGCAATCGTACCTGGTATGGCGCCCTGCCCATCCAGCTCGGCAAGCATCGTGGCGCGCGATGACTTCAGGGTGTTGACCCTCAAATCAACGGGCGCGCGGTTGGCATAGCCCGACATTTCCTCGGCGCGATCCTCGCCATAGACCCGCTCAAGGGCCTTATCGAGAAAGGCCGGATAGTCACCCGCAACCGGCGCAGGCGCGGGTACAGCAAGGTTTGCCAGTGCATCGACCTCGCGCTCGGACAGGCCTGCTGGTGCATGCCCTTCCCCGTTGGCGACGAGTTGTAGCGCTTCAAGGTTTTCCCAATGGAGCGCGTAGACGCCAAGGATCAGATCCCTCGGGCTGTCGCCCTGCATGCGGTGGGCAATGGAGGCGCGCCGGCGCAATGCGTCATAGACCAGATTTCCAATCGCGGCCCGGTCGCCCGAGCCTGCAAAGCGATGTGACTTGCCCCAATCCGACAGCACCTCGGAAGCCGGGCGCGGACGTTTTGACAGATCATCCATCACTTCAATGGCTGCAGAGAGCCTTCC
>JAIYEB010000035.1 GCA_027487195.1 Hyphomicrobiales bacterium
GAACCTCGTCGGCAATCAAGGCGTTCCGCTTGTCCAGAAACAGCACGCGAAAGCGCTCGATCTCGTCGAAAGCCATGGTGGTGCGGCAATAGTCCAGCACAGCCGCCCAGGACGACAAGATTTCATTGCGCCGGATCGCACCGCGCGAGACCCGCTCCGCAGACGCCCAGACGATCTTGAGTTCCGTAATGACGGTGTCGCCAATGCCGTCGACCTCCGCAAGCCGGGCAGGGGCTGCCGCGAGCACTTCCGCGAATGTGCCGAACCGCTGGATCAGGGCTTTGGCGAGGGGTTTGACATCGCGGCGCGGCAGCGCACGAAACAAAACCAGCTCGAGCAATTCATAATCCGGGAGCGCGTCGCCTCCCGCGTCGCGGAAGCGTTCGCGCAGGCGTTCGCGGTGCCCGAAGTAATGAGGTGCCTCGGCGAGGCAATCTGGCACCTTTTTATCCATCAGCGGGCGTAGGGTGGCTTGTGAAGGCCGAGTGGCGAGAAGGTGAAGACTTCAACGCCTGTCTCCGTGACGCCAACGGAATGCTCAAACTGCGCTGACAGGGAGCGATCACGTGTGACAGCTGTCCAGCCATCCGACAGGATCTTCACGTGCGGACGGCCAAGATTGATCATCGGCTCGATCGTGAAGATCATGCCAGGCTTCAGCTCAATGCCTTCCCCGCGCTTGCCATAGTGCAGGATGTTTGGCGCATCGTGGATCAGTCTGCCGATCCCGTGGCCGCAGAAATCGCGCACCACCGAGCAGCGCTCGGCCTCGGCAAAGGTCTGGATGGCGTGGCCGATGTCCCCGGTCGTCGCTCCAGGCCTTACGGCTGCAATGCCGCGCATCAGGGATTCATGGGTGATATCGAGCAGGCGCTCTGCCTTGCGCGGAATCTCGCCGACCCCGTACATGCGGGACGTATCACCGTGCCATCCATCGACGAGCAACGTCACATCGATGTTGACGATGTCGCCTTCACGCAGCCGCTTGTCGTCGGGGATCCCGTGGCAGACCACGTGATTGATCGAGGTGCAGGTCGATTTGGTATAGCCCCTGTAATCAACAAGCGCCGGCAGGACGCCGTGATCGAGCGCAAAGTTGAAGACCAGGCGGTCGAGTTCTTCGGTCGTAACCCCTGGCACCACTTTGGGCACCAGCATGTCGAGCGCTTCGGCAGCAATCCGTCCCGCCTTGCGCATGCCTGCAAACGCAGCTTCGTCGTGCAGTTTCACCTTTCCGGTGTTGCGCATCGGGGCAATGCTGGCGTCGACATAGGTCATGGCGGTCCGGGGGTTGAGGCTCGCCACGATATGACGATACGCAGCCCCGGATGCAAGTCTGTGCGCTGCTAGTTCATGCGTTCGATGGCCAGTGCGATGCCCTGACCACCACCGATGCACATGGTGACAAGGCCATATCGCCCGCCGGTGCGGTGCAGTTCATACATGGCCTTGATCGTAATGATGGCGCCGGTCGCGCCCACGGGGTGGCCAAGCGCAATCGCGCCGCCATTCGGGTTCACGCGATCTGCGGAAAATCCGAGTTCCTTTGATACTGCGCAGGCCTGGGCCGCAAAGGCCTCATTGGATTCGATGACATCGAAGTCCGACACCTTCAGCCCGGTCTTGGCCATGAGATTGCGAACGGCGTCCACGGGACCAATACCCATCAGGGTCGGTTCAACGCCAGCATGGGCATAGCCCACCACACGCGCCATGGGCGTGCGCTTTTCCGCCCTGGCGCGCGCAGCCGACATCAAAACCATGGCCGCTGCGCCATCATTGATCCCCGAGGCATTGCCTGCGGTGACAGTTCCGTCCTTCTGGAAGGCTGCCCTGAGGCCACCGAGGGTCGCCATGTCGGTGTCGGCCTTGACGTGCTCATCCGTGTCGAAGGACACCATGTCGCGGCCCTTGCGCACCTCAAATGGCAGGATCTGTTCCTTGAACCTGCCTGCCGCAATGGCGTGCGCGGCGCGACGCTGGCTTTCCATGGCAAAGCGATCCTGATCGTCGCGCGTGATCTGCCACTTTGCCGCGACATTCTCTGCCGTGATCCCCATGTGGATTCCGTGGAACGGGTCGGTCAGTGCGCCCAGCATCATGTCGACAAACTTCGTGTCGCCCATTTTCACGCCCTGACGAAGCCAGGGCGCGGCAAAGGGCGCGCGCGACATGTTCTCGGCACCACCCGCAATCGCAACCTCGGCGTCGCCGAGCATGATGGTCTGGGCAGCAGACACAACCGCCTGAACACCAGAGCCGCACAGCCGGTTCAGCGTCATGGCCGGGGCTTCCTTCGGGACGCCGCCTTCGACAGCCGCAACGCGCGCCATGTAGGCGTCGCGCGGCTCGGTGTGGATCACGCTGCCGAAGACGACATGGCCAACGGCCTCCGGTGCCACATCGGCACGCTTCAGGGCTTCGCGAACAACCGCTGCGGCCATTTTCGTTGGGGGCGTGTCCTTGAACGCGCCTGAAAACGTCCCGACGGCGGTTCGCACACCTGCAAGAATGACAACATCATTGGTCTGGCCCATCGCGGCGTGCTCCCCGGTTTGTTTTGCCAAAGGCTAACCGACGCCGCGCCGGCTGGCGAGGCCTTTCAGGGTGCGATTGCCAAAGTTCCGCGCTGGCGCGTATCGGCAAAGCCGTGGATCACGCCGTCAGGCGCAATCAGGATCGAGGACAGGGAGCCCGACGTCGGCCGCTCGACAATGCGATGACCGCGCTCGCGCAGCAGCCGCAGCGTATCTGGCGAGAAGCCACGCTCAACAACCATCTCATCCGGCAGCCACTGATGGTGCATGCGCGGCGCAACCGTTGCCTCGCCAAGCGTCAGGCCGTGATCGACAAGGCCGGTCACGAGCTGCAGCACGGTCGTGATGATGCGCGATCCGCCCGGGCTGCCGGTGACAAGCGCTGCGCGCCCGTCTCGCAACACGATTGTGGGTGCCATGGAAGACAGCGGACGCTTTCCGGCAGCCGGCGCGTTCGCATCGCCACCCACAAGGCCATAGGCATTGGCGACGCCGGCCTGGGCCGCAAAATCATCGAGCTGGTTGTTGAGCAGGACACCTGTTCCGGCTGCAACCGCGCCAAGACCGTAAGAGAAATTGATTGTTGTGGTCACGGACACGGCGTTTCCTGCACCATCGACAACCGAATAGTGCGTGGTCTGGTCGTTTTCGTGCGTTTGCGGGCGGCCCGGCCTGATCTCGGCGGCAGGTCTCGCGCGTGCCGGATTGATCTGGGCTGCCAAGGTGGCGGCATAGGCCTTTGAAATCAGGCCTGAAACCGGAACCCGCACAAAATCCGGATCGCCAAGAAACTCGGAGCGGTCGGCATAGGCGAGCTTCATGGCCTCGGCCATGATGTGAAGCGTATCAGCCGACTGATGCCCCATCGCGGCGAGATCAAAGCGCTCGAGCATGTTCAGGATCTGGACAAGGTGAACCCCGCCGGAAGATGGCGGGGGCATCGAAAGCACCTCAAATCCACGGTAGCGGCCACGCACAACAGGGCGCTCAACCACCCTGTAGGCTTCCATGTCGGCTGCGGTCATCTCGCCGCCTTCCCGGCGAACGCCCGCTGCAATCGCCTCAGCGACCGCGCCGCGGTAAAAGCCTGCGCGCCCGTCGCGCTGAATGGCTTCAAGGGTGCGGGCGAGATCTGCCTGCACAAGGCGCGCGCCCGAAGGCAGGACAGCATCGCCTTGAAAGAAGATCGCGCGCGTTGCCGGATAGCGCCCGATGCGCTGGGCGGCGCGCGGCAGGCTGTCGGCAAGATCCTCGCCAATCACGATACCATCGCGCGCAAGCGCAATTGCGGGCGCCACAAGCTCTGCAAGCGACAAGCGGCCCGAGCCATAGCGCTCATGGGCATGGATCAGGCCTGCGACCGTGCCGGGTACACCAACGGAAAGGCCGGTATCGCGCGACAGGCGCGGGTCGGCCCTGCCATTGGCGTCCAGAAACATGTTGGCGCGGGCAGACGCTGGCGCGTTTTCACGATGGTCAATCGCAACCGAGCGGTTGCCCTCGGCCAGATGGATGACCATGAACCCGCCACCGCCGAGATTGCCGGCGCGCGGCAACGTCACCGCAAGCGCGAAACCCGTGGCAACAGCGGCGTCAACCGCGTTTCCGCCGCGTCTCAGCACATCTGCGCCAATGCGCGAGGCGGTTGCTTCCTGACTTGAGACCATGCCGCTGCGGCTTTGCACAGCCTGGACCCGCCACCAGTCCGACAGGATGGGCTGGCCGGTCACTTGCGGCGGGGGCGCGAGCTGGGCCAGGGCTTGGCCAGACAGCTGGGACAGAAGCGCTGCAGCCACGAGCAGTGAGGTGTGTCGCATAGTTATCTCCGGGCGGAACGACCCAATCGATCACGTCCGGGAGTGCGCGCGCAAGGGCTGATCTGAGCCATCGCTCGGCGCCGCGTTGCAACGCTGCGCGCAAAAGATTTGGAGACCCGGCCTCGGACTTGAACCGAGGATCACGACAGCTTGCGGCTGTCATGGGTGTCCGCTCCCCCGCCGGGTCGGGGAACAGTTAACACCAGAA
>JAIYEB010000005.1 GCA_027487195.1 Hyphomicrobiales bacterium
CCCTCGGCCTTGTGGCGGTCAATCGCCTTGGCAAGTGCTGCAATCACATGTGTCGGCGGCGTTGTCCGCCACCACCCCTTTTCCTCAAAGAAGGCCCATTGGGCATGAAGGTCGAGGACCACGGAGGGTGAGCGCTTGGCTGAAGCCTCCAGCGTGGATTTACGCGCAATCACAATGCCTACGCCGGGAACGCTCTCAAGGCACTTGTTCGGCGAGATCATGACGGCCTCGATATCGAGCGCCTTGACGTCGAGCTTGAAGCCACCAAACGCGGCCACAGCATCGACCATGAGCTTGACGCCGTGGGCCTTGCACGCCGCAGCGATGGGCTCCAGCGGGTTCAAAACGCCCGTACCGGTATCGACATAGCAAACGATTGCATGGGTGATCGAGGGATCGGCCTTCAGCGCGTCGGCAATGTCGTCATAGGTCGGTGGCGGCAGCATTGGCAGTTCAAGGACCACCGTGTCCTTGCCAATGCCGTCTGCCACCTCGAAAAGCCTCAGGCCATAGAACCCGTTCTTGATGATCAGCAGCCTGGCGCTCTTTGGCAAAAGCGTATGGAGCGCCGCTTCGATCCCGTAGGTTGCGCTGCCCTGGATCGGCACAGCGGCATGGGTGCCATGGCCGTTGCTGAGATCCAGCATGTAGTCGAGAATCTTGCGTGTCAGGCCGGCATGAAGCGCGGCATTCGGGCTTCGATCCGCGAGCATCTCACGCTTGACCTCATCAGACACCGTCAAAGGCCCAGGCGTGAGCAGGTAAAGATCGTGTCGGCGTTCGCTCATGGCATATCCCGCTGGAGGTCAGATCGTTTTCGTGGTGGCGATAGTGTCTGGTAGCGCCTCGATCAGCCGGTCAATGTCGGCTGGCTCGACATAGGCTGGCGTCGAGACCCGAACCCAGAATGCATCTGAATGAGCCATGATCGCCACAACAATGCGGTGCGCGTCAGACAGGTGACGCATGATGGCCATGCCGCGTTCGCGCGTCGTTGGCCCTGCAATGGGCAGGCGAACGATGGCCATGGCTGCCAACAGATCATCGTGCGCGCCTGTCTCGGTTCCGAGCGCGGCTGCAAGCCTGCGCCCTTCTGCGCGGGCCAGTTCAGCGTTGCGTTGACGGATTTTGGCCCCGCCGAGGCGCTGATGATAGGCAATGGCCTCAGGCGCCACGAGCCAGGGCGTTGAGTCCCGGGTTCCGATCTTGTCGAATTCCTGAGTGAAGCCCTGGCCATAGGCATGCGAAATCGCAGGCGGATGAAGATCGAAGCCAAGGTCCTCGCGCACGACAATGACGGCCGCGCCGCGCGGCGCCATCAGCCATTTGTGCAGATTGGCAATGTAGATGTCAGCGCCAAGTGCATCGATATCGAGATCAACAAGACCAGGGCCGTGCGCTCCATCGACAAGGACCGGAACGCCATGGGCCCGACCAAGCGCGATGATTTCAGCGAGTGGCTGGATGACGGCGGTCGATGAGGCGATGTGGTCCACCAATATCAGCCGGGTGCGCGGGCCAATCCCACGGCGGAAACTCTCGATGATCTGATCGTCTGAGGTAACCGGCATTCCGGCGTGCACCTCAACGAACCGCGCGCCGGCCGCCTCGCAGACATGGCGAAACATCAGCCTTGCTGCGTTGTAGACATGGTCGCACGCCAAAACCTCATCACCGGGCTCAAGCCTGAGCGAGCGAGCCACGGCGGCAAGACCCGTGGTGGCGTTTTCCAGGAATGCCAGCCGCTCAGGCTTCGTTCCGAGAAAGTGCGCAACAGGGATGGCGGCAGCACGGATCGCATCCGGCAGGATCGACATGAAGAACCGCGTTGGGTTCTCTTCCATCACAGCGCGCCAACGCTCCTGCGCGGCCTGAACGACCTTCGGTACAGCGCCATAACCGCCGTGGTTCAGATGGGTGATGTCCGGTGCAAGGCTGAACTCAGAGCGTAGGCTGCGGCCCAGGCTTGGCAGCCCCACGCTTTCGAGGGTTTCACGACCGTCTTTCATGCCCCTACGATGGCGCGGCCCATGGGATGCGCGCAAGCCCTCGTGGAGCAGATCTGACATTCGCACGCCAAGGGACATCAGGCGCGTTTGCGAATATCAGAATCGGACCACTATGAGATGCGCATCTGATCTGCAGGAGAATGAGATGAGCGAGCTAGAGCCCCATATCCGCGCTGAACTGCTGTCCGCTGCCGTGCCAACGGTTGTGTCGCTCCTGTACAAGCGTGGATACGACACAGCCTTCATGGCCGCGCCCAAGGCCTTGAACCCTAATGCCAACACCTTTGTCGGCGTCGCGTTCACAGTGCGCACCGTGCCGGTCAGGAAAGATCTCGTCGAGGATCAGGCCGCTGGGCGCAGGCCCGCCCTCCAGGGGCAAGCGACAAATCAGGTCGGCAAGGGAGACGTGCTGGTTGTTGGCATGGATGGTGAAACCCGGACGGCCTTCATGGGCGACATCATGGCAACGCATTTTCTGTCAAAAGGCGTTGCGGGCGTTGTGCTCGATGGCGGCGTTTCGGATGCAGCCGCGATCTCGAAAATTCCCCTGCCGGTCTTTGCCTGCGGCACAGCCGGCTACCCGGTGACCTCGCATCGGTTCGTTCTTGATCTTCAGGTTCCCATCGCCTGCGGCGGCGTCACCGTGTTTCCGGGCGACATCATTATGGGGGATGGCAATGGCGTGGTGGTTATCCCGCATGCCCTTGCACCCGAGATCGCCAAGGCCGCGGCTGATCGAGAAAAGCTCGAGAGCTGGATCGTTGCGGAAGTGGCGAAGGGACGCTCGCTTGCCGGGTTTTATCCTCCGACCGAGGCGACCATGGCAGAGTACGCCAAGGTCAGCGGCTCTTGAGTCCTTTCAACGCCTTGGGCTGATGCGCTGGTGTTGTGAATCTGGCTGAAGCTCCTTCAGCTTCTGAGTCAGAATCAGCATCGTTTCACGAGTCACCTCAAGGCGTTGGCGCTCACTTCAAAAGTTCTGAATCCGGGCCTTCAACCAAAACCTTGCCAAGGGCTTGTCCGCTTTCAAGAAGCGCGTGAGCCATCGCAATGTCGGCAAATGCGAAACGGGCGGCGATCGTGTGCCTCAGGCGCCCGTCTGCGAGGAGTGGCGTCAGCATCGCAACGGCTGCTGACACCATGGCAGGCGTCAACAGCATGCCCTGGATGAAGTGCAGCGTGACGGCCTTTCTGGCGAACGCGTAGTAAGGCAGAACCGGTTCGCGGACACGGGTCGACGAGTAGGCAGCGACGACGCCGTTGGGTTTGATCACGCGGTGGCACACATCAAGGTTTGCCCCGAAATCGACCTCAATGATGCGATCCACGCCCTGCCCGCCTGTTGCAGCCAACACGGCGTCCGCAACATCCTCGCTCCGGTAATCGATGATCAGGCTCGCGCCATAGCTTGCCGCCAGTGCTTGCTTTGCAGGTGTGCTGGCTGTGGCGATGACACGCGCACCGCCAAGCAAAGCAAGCTGAATCGCATAGCCAGCAACAGCCCCTGCCCCACCCGTGACCAGGATGGATTGGCCCTTGACCGGCCCGTCCG
>JAIYEB010000065.1 GCA_027487195.1 Hyphomicrobiales bacterium
GCAGCCTCAACGAGCTCGCGCGGGATGGCCCTCAGGCCGGCGCGCAGCACCAGAAAGGCCAGCGGGGCGTGCGTGATGGCCAGAAGCGCCATGATGCCGCCCGGCGAATACATCGGATTGTCGGAGCCAGGCGCAGGCGCAAGGCCAATTGCTTTCAGAAGCGGAGAGGCAGGGCCGGCAAGTGTGGCCCATGCCAGCGCAATCACGGCTGGCGGCACCATCATGGGCAGCATGAAACAGAACACGAGAGCGATCCGCGAGCGCACATCTGTCAGCGCGACGAGGACCGCAAACATCCCACCCAGCAACACCGAGCCGAACGCGCCGACAACACTTGTTTCGAATGAGTGCCACGCGGCGCGCCACGTCGAGGGCTGGTCCAGAACCCGCGCGGCAATGCTCAGATCAAGCGATCCGCGAGGGGCTACGGCTTCAAACAGCAGTCGCCCCATGGGCCACAAGATTAAGGTCGCGGCATAGACGCCGACGAGCGCAATCAGAGCGCGCTCGACCCCGGACATATCACTCCGTGCGCCCAAACCTCAGGCGCCGAAAATGCGATCGAACTGTCGACGAATCTCTGGCTCGTCGCGTAGCGCGCGGGCTGGATCAAGCGGCATGATCCGGATTGCATCGCGCGCGGGGAAGCCTGCCGGCATTGCAACGCCTGGAAGCGCCGGCACATAACCCATGGCGCTTGCCAGCTCCTGGCCAGGACGCGACAGCAAGAAGTCGACAAAGCGGCGGGCGGCATCGACATTTCGCGCTGTCGACAGGATGCCGACGGGCTCGGAAATGGCCGGAACGCCTTCGCTTGGGAACACGAAGTCCACCGGGACACCGCGCTGCGCTTCGCGGATCGGGAGGAAATCCACGATCACGCCATAGAGCCGTTCGCCACCCGCGACCTGACGCATGACATCGCCATTTCCGCCCTGAGCGCGCGCGCGATTGGCGGCAAGGCGCTCAAAGTAGCTCCAGCCAAAGTTCGGAGCCTGGCTCATGGCTGCGAACTGGATCATTGCCGCACCTGACACAAGCGGCGATGGCATGACGATCTGGCCGCGAATTTCAGGGCGCAGCAGGTCCATCCATGATGTCGGTTTCAAGGTGGCGGAACGATTGACCACAATGCCTGTCGTGATCAGCTTCGTTGCAAACCACATGCGCTGAGGGTCATGGATGCCCTCGGCGTATCCGGCCACCGGCGCTGCGGCATGTGCCATCAGGCGGTTCTCTGTTTTCAGGCTTTCCATCGTGACGCTGTCTGCGATCAGGAGCACATCCGGGCGCGGCTGACCTGCTGCGATCTCGGCCCGCAAGCGCGCCATCAGCTGGGTCGTGCCATCGCGAACGAACTCGACCTGCGTGCCGGGATGCGCGGCCATGAACGCTGTAACGGTGCGCTGGGCATCCTGCTGGGGCTGGCTGGTGTAGACCGTCAACGTGCTGTTCTGGGCCAGGGCTGGCTTCACCACGAAGGGGGCAGCCAACGCGCTCAGCAGAATCTCTCGACGACGAAGCATGGGTATCTCCAGAAGCTGTCTTTCGGAAGAACGCACCTATCCGCCCTCCATGACGGATCGGTGACGATTGCGACGCATTCCGTCAAGCGGACTTCAACGGACTGTGCGAAAGCGCTTGGCGCTGGACATCCCAGACATATGGATGAGCCCTCAGAGAAGCCTTGCAGGGCAGACGTGATGCGTGTGTCAGGCCAGCCGCCTTCTTCGGGCTGCGGAGCAGCCCTGCTTTGATCTCTCTGGGAGCGGCGCTCCAGCTCATGTATGTCCCGATCTATGACACAACCCGTCACTGATCGCGCCATGGCACCGCCCGCAATCCAGCGTGCGCGTCGGCTTCGGGCCATTGGGCTGATGGCAGGTGCAGTCACGGTGTTTGCGGCGCTTGATGCGTCGGCGAAGTGGCTCGTGATGTATGGCGGCCTCAGTGTCTGGGAGGCGGTCTATGCGCGCTATGCAACGAACCTGCTCCTCCTGTTGATCGTCATCAACCCAATCACGACGCCTGGTCTGTTTCGAACCCGCCGCCCGGTTCTGCAAATCGTGCGCGCTCTCGCACTGCTTGGATCGACCGCTTTCAATTTCTCCGCGATGCCGTATCTGCAACTCGCAGATCTGATCACCATCATGTTCTCGGCACCGTTCTGGACGGCGCTGATTGCAGGCATCGTCCTTGGCCAATGGATCGGGCCACGACGCTGGATCGCCATTGCCGTTGGCTTTGTCGGCGTCCTGATTGTCACGCGCCCTGGCCTCGGCAATGCCATCCACTGGGCTGCGGGCTTTTCGGTTGCGGCTTCGATTGTCTATGCCGCCTACAACATCATGAGCCGGGTGCTGGCGCAGACGGAGAATCTGAAAACGACGATCCTGATTGGAGCGCTGGTTCCAACCCTGGTCTTGAGCCCGTTCATTCTTCCGGGCTTTACGCCGCCCACCCACTGGCTGACCTGGGTCTTGATGTTCGTCACGGGGCTTTGCGCCGCAATCGGGCATACGATGCTGGTCTATGCCCACAGAGACGTTTCTGCGCAGGATCTGGCGCCCTTCATCTACGTGCAACTCGTGTCGATGACGGCCTTTGGCTACATCGTGTTCGGAGATCTGCCTGGCATTTTCACTTTGCTTGGTGGAGCGATCATCGTTGGCTCCGGCCTTTGGCTTCTCGCGCTGGAACGAAAGGGCGTGGCGTGATGCGGGTTCTCGTGACGGGCTTTGGCCCGTTTCCAGGCGTGCCTGAAAACCCCACTGCTGGCCTCGTGGCGCACTGGCGCACGACGCCGCCGCGTCTGCCGCCTGGTGTGCACCTGACACTTGCGACCATCGAAACCGCCTATTCCGCCTTGTCGCCGGCGCTGCAGGCACTTGAGGCAGACGGGCCATTCGACGCTGCAATCCATTTTGGCGTCTCTGGTCGTGCGTTGGGCTTCACGATCGAGCGGCGTGCACGCAACTCCAGCCTCGCTGACCGACCGGATGCACGTGGCGTCTGCCCGCCGCCGGTACTGAAGCGAGGGGCACCCGATGTGCCAACCCGGCTGCCGGTATCGCGGATCGTGTCGGCCCTTCGTCGACACGACGTGCCGGTCGAGGTATCGGACGATGCCGGGGGCTATCTGTGCAATGCGCTGTTCTTCACGGCAGTCTCAGGCCTTGTGCCTGGTTACGCTCCGCCCATCGTCGGTTTCGTCCATGTCCCGCCAGTGACAGGCCTGTCTGGCCCGGATGATGAGATCATGTCGAAGCCTGTGTTCTTCCGGGGTGCCGAACTGATCCTGGCGGAAGTGATCAATGCTTCGCGAAGCGCACGACCTTGAAGAAAAACGGCGACCAGACGTCGACGAGGCTGACATCGCCGCGCTTTTCGGCCCATTTTGTCACGCGCGATAGGCGGAAATCCGAAGACCAGCCAATCTTCTTCATGGCCGGCCCAAGGGCTGCCTCGACGCTCGCCTGAAATCCGGTCTCTGCGCCAAAGCGACTGGCAATAATGATCTCGCCACCCGGCTTTAGCACGCGTGCGATTTCATCGAGCGCGCCCTCGGGATCGGGGACAAGCGTAATGACGAACGGCACGGTTACGGCGTCGAACGTCGCATCCAGAAAGGCAAGGCGGCACGCATCCATGGCAACAATGCCTGCGACCTGCGACAGCCCCTCTTCCGCAACCTTGTCTGAAGCCTTCTTCAGCATGGCCACAGACAGATCGGTGGCAATCACTTCCGTTCCAGCTGGATAGTAGCGCAGCACAAGCCCGGTGCCGGCACCAATCTCGAGAATGCGTGGACCGACGCGGGCGGCATTGAGCGCGGTGCGGCGCTGAAACGGGGCCAGTAGCCTGCGGTACACCGCATCATAAAACTTTGCCCAAATGGCGTAGGCGCGTTCCTGCTGGGCCAGAACGTCCTTGCTCATGCGGCGATCGAAACGTCGGGCCGCGTGGCGCGCGTGATAAACCCGCCGCCAAGAACGCGGGCACGCGGATCGGCGCTGTCATACAGGACGCAGGCCTGGCCGGGTGCAACGCCCTCTTCTCCGTCAAGCAGCGTCACGCTCGTCACACCATCGACGACGTTGAGTGTTGCTGCGCGAGGCGCGCGCGTCGAGCGAACCCGCGCATAGACCTCAAGGCCATCGCGCGGCCCTGATCCGCCGCCGATCCAATTGAAATCGCGCAGCGACACCGCTCTTGTCATCAGCGCCGAACGCGGTCCCACAACGACGCGGGCTGAGACGGCATCAAGGCCAACCACGTAAAGCGGCTCGCCGGCGGCGACACCAAGACCTTTGCGCTGGCCAACCGTGTAGTGAACAATGCCCTTGTGGCGGCCAAGCGTGCGCCCATCAACGTGGACGATATCGCCTTCGGTCGCAGCCCCGGGCTTCAGGCGCTCGATCAGATCGCCATAACGCCCGTTTGGAACAAAGCAGATATCCTGGCTGTCGGCCTTGTCGGCAATTTCGAGACCGAACTCGACGGCGAGTGCGCGTGTTTCCGCCTTGGTCATTTCGCCCAAAGGAAAGCGCAGCTTCGAGAGCTGGTGTGGAGTTGTTGCAAACAGGAAGTAGCTCTGGTCGCGCTCGGCATCTGCCGGACGGAACAGGGCGCGCTCGCCATCGACAGCGCGGCTGGCAATGTAATGACCTGTCGCCAGCACGTCCGCGCCAAGGTCTTCGGCGGTTGCGAGCAGATCCCGGAACTTGACGGTCTGGTTGCAGGAGACACATGGGATCGGTGTCTCACCCGCAATGTAGCTCTCGGTGAAACTGTCGATCACCGATGTGCGGAACCGCTCCTCGTAGTCGAGGACGTAGTGCGCGATGCCGAGCCGCTCTGCGACGCGGCGCGCATCTGTAATGTCGCGCCCGGCGCAGCAGGCGCCTTTGCGGTGGCTGGCAGCGCCGTGGTCGTAGAGCTGGAGCGTAATGCCCACGACATCGTAGCCGCCGCGCGCCATCAAGCCGGCAACGACCGAGGAATCAACGCCACCCGACATCGCGACAACGACGCGCGTATCCTTCGGGGCCTTGTCGAGTTCGAGCGACGGGATCATGGCGCACGAGTTAGCGATTTGAATGAGGAACTGCAACCGTCTCGCACAGGATTGGTTGTTTCGCACTCGACCCGGCAGGAGTTGCCGATCGGCAGGGTTGGACTGGCGATCATTACCATCTCTTCGCAGTCAACTAGCTGAAATCACTGCGTTTTTGCATGCTCCGGATGCGGCATGAAGTTTGCAAGTCTTCCGCAACGGCCAAAAGGCCATGGAGATTTGCCTGTGTTTGACGTTCAGCGCATCGCAGAAATTGACCCCATACGCATGCTTGAGGGCTCGAGGTCGCGCTCAAGAAGCGACAACGTCCAGGCGTTCGACGAGGTCCTGCAGCAGGCCACAGCCGAGCGTCCCGTCGCTCGCAAGGACGTGCAGCCGCTCCCAGCCGCGCGCAATGATAACTCGGATCGCGCGCTGGATCGTCGCCGGGACAGCCGGCAAGACGATGTTACTGTAGATGAGCGCTCTGAACCATCCACCCGCACTGAACGGCAGGAGCCTACCCAGCGCAGTTCTGCCGGCGATGATGAGACTGCAACCAGCAATGCGCCGAGTGATCTCTCGGAAGATGAAGGCAAGCCCGGTCCGGAGACTGCCGAAGCCAGCTCCGTTGAGGAGCCTGTCGTTGCCGAGCCCGTGCCGGCGGTCATCGTCGCCGTTCCATCACAGGCTTTGCTTGCTGGATTGGATGGCGAATCCGAAGCAGCACCAGCGATCGTCGGTGTCGTTGCACCGCTCGCGCCGCTCGCTCCGACCGCGCCGGGCGGGCCCGCCGCTCCCGATGCAACGCCTGAAGATGCTGCCAAAATCCCCAAGGAAGCCATGGCTGCAAGCCTTGTCGCCAGTGCCGGGCAGAAGGTAGCGAAGCCAGGTTCGACGACACCGGAGACTGTTTTGCCCACGGGCGAGATAACCGCCGCGCCGGCTGAAGATGGCGTCCCCGTGGCAAAGCCGGCTGCGAAGGCTGAAAAGCAAGAGACCCCGATTGAGGCCCCGGTTCTCGGTGCGGCACATCAAGCCGAAAAGCCCGAGGCCAAGGCCAAGCCGGTTGAGACGCCAGCCCAGGCCAATGTGATCCCATCGGGCGCATCCTCTGAGCCGCCGCGCGGTGCTTCCAGAGTCGCCGCACAGAGCCTGAAGCCGCTTGAAGCGCAATCGACAAGCAGCACGACATCCGCAGGCAGCTTGCCGGTGATGGACTTGAGCCGTCCACAGCCCATGCAGGTCGCACACACGGCTCAGGCACCGCGTGAGGCTATCCCGATCGAGCGTGTGGCCATCGAAGTTGCGAGTGCAGCGCGCGATGGAAACCGCCAGTTCGAAATCAGGCTGGACCCGGGCAATCTCGGCCGGATCGATGTCACGATTGATGTCACCAAGGACGGCACCATTACAGCGCGCCTTGTGGTCGAAAAGTCCGAGACGCTTGATCAGTTGCGCCGCGATGCCGGCAGCCTTGAAAAGGCGTTCTCCGAACTTGGCCTGAAGACCGATGGTGGCGGCATGTCGTTTGAACTGGCGCGGCAAAATCGCGACGGCTCGCGCGACGATAGTGAAGGGCGCCCGGCGCCAAGGGTCAGCGATGATGAGGCCGATGCCGCGATCGCACGACAGGAAGCCCGCCTTGTTTACCGTGGGTTCGCAGGCCCCCGCGGTGTTGATGTCAGAATTTAAGCCGAGGAGGCTCACATGACCACCACATCCCCGACAGTCCAGGGCATTTCGGCCCTGTCGAATGCAGCCGCTGGCGCATCCACCACGAGCGGCAGCGCAGATCGCAGCCGGCTCAATGCAAACTTCGACATGTTCCTGCAGCTGATGACAACGCAGCTGAAGAACCAGAGCCCCGATGCGCCGATGAACGCAGATCAGTTCACGCAGCAGCTTGTGCAGTACTCGGGGGTTGAACAGCAGATCAAAACCAACTCGCTGATCGAGAAGATGATCGCTCAGGCCGGAGCCGGTGGATCGACCAGTGCGATCGGCTTTCTCGGAACAGAAATCACGACCCGGGGCTCTCAGGCGAACCTCGCAAATGGCTCAGCCACATGGTCGTTTGATTCCAACGCTGCCGGCGTTGGCCGGGTCACGATCACCGATCAGAGCGGGGCTGTCGTGCGCACGATTGACCGGGCCGTGACCCGTGGGACCCAGGCCTTCCAGTGGGATGGCAAGAACGACCGCGGCACAACCATGCCTGACGGGCGCTACTCGATTTCGGTATCCGGCACATCCTCATCTGGCTCACCGCTGAGCATCGCTACCGATTTCACAGGTCGGGTAACCGGAATTGACATGTCCGGAACGGAACCTGTGCTTGAGATTGGTACCGCGCGTGTCAAGATGTCGGACGTACGCTCCGTTCGCCAGTAACAGGAATGACAAGGCTCTATGCCTAGCCGGATTTGCCACAAGAGCAGTCTCACGCGCTGGGCGCTTCTGGGCATCCTTGCGATTGGCGCCAGTGCGCCGGCATTCTCGCAACCGGCAACGGATGCCGGGCCTGCTGCGCGCGCATTCTTCCCGCAATCGTCCGGGCCTGGACTTGTGACTGGCACGCTGCAGGCGCCTCAGACGGAAGCGCCGGGTGCAGATGCTGCGCCGGTGCGCACGACCCCGCCACCTGCAGCCAGGGCGCCCGTTCGCTTTGTTCCACCACCTTCGCGGTCGACACCTCGCCCCCCCACGCCATGGGAGAGATTGCCCGCATTCGACAATGCCACGGCGCAACGTATCGATGCAGCCATACCCCGGATCGCGGCAATCGTTGCTGCCGGCGGCTGGCCCAGGCTTGAGCCGACCGC